>NZ_JACJDN010000930.1:0-1057 GCF_014163565.1 Pseudoalteromonas sp. SR45-5
TAAAACGAGCAGGATTACCAAAGCTTAATTCAGCTGAACAAGCAGCGGTATCATCATTACATACATACACGGGAAGATGTACAATTTGATTTATTTTTTCTTTAAAATCAAAAGACTTCCATTCATTCAATACTGTTTTTGGAGCGCCGGCTTCTTCTGTCCAGTTCCAAATTTCGTAAGGGGTTGCAACACCCACACCTAAGATACGCTTGGCTAATTCGTCACTTAAGCTCATTTTAAGTACGCTGATCCCTTTCTCTAAAAAGGTTAGCAAGCTCTGTACTGTGGGGTAAGCGCAGTTTTCGTGCAAAGTTGCGCGTATATTTCCTACTAAGTCAATCAAGGTTAAATCAAAACTGCGACGACCTACTTTTAAGCCAATTCCAAATGCACCATCTGGATTTAACGCAAATGGGATGGTTGGTTGGCCAACCTTACCACGCTGAGGGTCTTTCCGTATTAATAACGATTCGGCTTCTAAACTATTGATAATTACTGTGACGGCCTGTGCTGAAAGCCCTGTTTTTTGTGCAATTTCAGCTTTTGGAGCACTACCGTGTTGGCGAATTAATGACATAATTCGGCGTTCATTATGAGCACGCAGGCCAGATTGGCTTCGGCCTTCTTGTAAAGAGAGTCGAGGGTTTTTAGATTTGATAATTATTCCTACCTAGTTGTTATTATCTTGAATAACCTGATTAATTGTACACCGAGTGTGTGTAATTGGCGACTATATTAGCTTTATTGCCGGGTTCATTTCTTATTATTAAATTTACGACAGAGTATAAATAAGTCACAGGAGGTCAATAAATAACTATAGTTGATTTATTGACGGAATGATATTTAACTGGTTAAATGCTTTACTTAACATTAACAACTGAGGCACGGCAATGACCACACACACACACACAAACACACCTCGTGTCCCAAGGGAGGGGGGGGCCCTTTTTATTTTACTTGCTGTGTGTTTTGCTGCGTGGGGCGGCGCCGCAAACATCTGTGACGCGCGTATAAGAGTGTATTGAAAAATTTATAATATCTCGTCAGTGCAGTCTGC
>NZ_JACJDN010000931.1:0-1044 GCF_014163565.1 Pseudoalteromonas sp. SR45-5
TTGTAAATCTTCTTTAACCCCAACCTTCATCGGATTAAGATATTAGGCATGTTGATATTCTTATTTAGTTGAAAAAATATGTTTTTAGATCTCACCGAAAATACCAACCAAAATGTTTACTCTTACTTAGTAGGCGGTATCAGCCCACGGCCTATCGCATGGATAAGTACATTAAATAGCGAAGGTAGTGCAAATATTGCGCCTTATTCATTTTTTACTGTGGCTAGTTGCAAGCCAGCTGTTTTAAGTGTTACGCAAGTAAACCCTAGTGATAAAACGAATAAAGATACGCTTAGTAATCTAATGGTAACTAAAGAATGTGTGGTTAATATTGTCAGCCAAGAGCTAGTTGAAAAAATGAACCAAAGTTGTGCAAATTATCCCAGTGATATAAGCGAGTTTGATGCAGCTAACATTGCCCAAGCTCCAAGTAAGTTAGTTAACGCGCCAAGCGTTGCCGATTCAAAAGTACGGTTTGAATGTAAGTTACGCGAAGTTATTAGTATTTCAAATGAGCCTGGCGGTGGAAAAATGATGTTGCTGGATGTAGTGGGTATTTGTATAGACGATGAAGTGATGAGTGGTGGCTATATTGACCCTGAATTATTAAATGCAGTGGGCAAAATGGGCGGCGATTACTTTAGTACAACCAAAGATAAGTTTTTGCTTAAAAGGCCACAGTTGTGAAATAATCGCTTACCTAGGAATATAATAATAAAAGGATTTACGAATGTTTAAGTTCATTTTCACTTTGTTAATTGCTTTGCAAAGTTTTGGCTCTTTTGCCACACAAGATAAAAAACTACCTATAGAGGTTTTTGCAGGCTTAAAAGATTTTAGCCAAGTGAAGCTATCTCCCAATGGTAAGAACCTCGCTTTTATAAGAAACCATCAAGGGACTTTAATCTTAATGGTTAAAAACTTGGAGACGGGGGTTACAACACCAATTATAAACTCAAATAACCATACAGTGTTTTTTGATTGGTATAACTGGGCAAATGATGACGTACTGTTACTTGGTGCTCGCTATATAAAATATCAGTT
>NZ_JACJDN010000932.1:0-1043 GCF_014163565.1 Pseudoalteromonas sp. SR45-5
CTTTAGCGGCATTTGGGTGTCTGTGACGTTTTGTTGGAGTAACGAGTACCACATCCGGTAATGGATTTTTATCTAAATACTCCAAAGCTTGCCCAAAGCCAGATACATCTTTAAATTCAGTTAATGCCTGTTGTTTTGAAATAAACTCAACACTTTCCACTTCTGGGTAAAGTGCTAAACGCTTTACTAGTGTTTGCGTTTCTTGCTCGTTCATACTTTCTTTTACGAACAACGATATTTCACTCGCCTCTTCAAAGCCACTACTCACTTGCTGTACGTTTTTAACGACTAAGTAAAGTGTTGCAGGTAACGTTAGGCTCAAACCAAGTACAGCGATAGTCATCATAGACGCAAGCGGCGTGCGCCACATTTCACCTAAGCTATGCACACCTTGGCGAAAAATATTAATAATAAAAAAGTAACCGCCAGCTAATACTGATTTTTTTTGCTTGTCGTTACTATTTTGGCGACCTTTAAAAAGTAAACTCATAGTGCCCCCTCAGCAAGCGGGTCTTGAAGCATACGGCCATCTTTTAAGGTTAAGCTACGATACTTCATACGTGCAACCAAACCCAAATCATGCGTTGCGATAAGAACAGTGGTACCGTGTTTATTAAAGTCTTCAAACAACTTTAGTATTTCCATTGAAAGCTCTGGGTCAAGATTACCTGTTGGTTCATCAGCTAGTAAAATTGGTGGGGAGTTTACAATAGCTCTGGCAATACCAACTCGTTGCTGTTCGCCTCCAGAGAGCATTGAAGGATGACATTTCACTTTGTCAATTAGGCCTACCTTGTCAAGCGCGCCATGGACCCGTTTAGCTATTTGCTTATGGTGAGTCCCCTCAATAATGAGAGGTAATGCCACGTTATCAAAAATAGTGTAGCGCTCTAATAACCTATGGTTTTGAAAAATAATACCTATATCACGACGAGCATAAGGAATTTGACGCGAGTTTACTTTGTTTAAATCAACACCGTTGATAAATACACTACCTGCTGAAGGACGTTCCATTAAGCTAATTAACTTAAGCAACGTACTTT
>NZ_JACJDN010000933.1:0-1039 GCF_014163565.1 Pseudoalteromonas sp. SR45-5
TCTAAATATTCAGGCTTTGTTTTGTCGCCTTTAAGTAATAGCTCTATCTGGCCATTCCTTTTGGGAGGAAAATCAGTACTACAAAGTACATTTTTTAAATGTTAACGGTAATGACTTTATTTTTTACCAATACTCATACAAGGCTTTTCAATCAATAAAAAGGTAGCTGCTGATATTAAAACTACCACTACTGAAGTCAAAGGCATGAGTAGTAAAAAATCACTTAATAGGCTGCTTGAAGCTTCAAGAGGAAATGCTACCGTGAATAAGAGATATAAAATAACTCCATGGAGTAAGTAAATACTATAGCTAATTTCACCTAAGATAATAGAAGAACGCAATGTAAATATTCCAAAAAGATCGTTGCCTAATAGCGTTAGTAAAAAAACAATAGCTATAGTAAAAACGTGAAAAATATCTAATGTATTTGGGTAAAGCATTGCAATAATAATAAACAGAAGATTAATGGTTGAAGCTATTTTACCTGTTATCTTAAAATTGGGTTTGTAGTTTTTTATTAAGTAGGAAGCAAGGCCACCAATACTAAAGAAAATTAAATAGCTTGTTTTAAATGAAAAAATATATAACGGCTGAAAAAATAATATTAGGGTAGTTGCAATTAATAAAAATATACCGACTTTTTTTAGTTTGTTTATGCATAATGATATTAGTGGTAAACAGAGATAAAAAAACCACTCATATTTAAGGGTCCAATCTACACCTGCAATAATTTTTCGAGTATCTGTAAAACCATTTATACTACCTCCGTGAAATAGTCCCCATTTAATATAGTCTTTAATAAGCATCGGGATTGACACCTGCAAATTAAATTTAGAGCTGGTAAATACAACTAATGAAATAACTACCAAAGTAAACACATACAAAGGAACGATTCTAAAAAACCTGGATTTATAAAGGGATACCCAGTTAGTTGTGCTTTTTTTAGTTATTTTAGATATGAATAGGAAGCCAGTTATAATAAAAAAAATAGCGACACCAACACTGCCGAAGTTATCAAACATCTTTTCGGGAGGCGATG
>NZ_JACJDN010000934.1:0-1037 GCF_014163565.1 Pseudoalteromonas sp. SR45-5
AATAATTAATGTGCGCTATATATAATCTACTTTTTCATACGCTCTATGATGGTCCATAATACTCTCTACATGTGAAATCATGTTAGGTTAGGCCACTACACACCTTCACGTTTGATTCAGATGACAAAATATTACGGCTACATGCTGCTTTGTGTAGTTTAAAAAGCGCCTGTATAGAGTACTAAACACGACTGAAGTTATATGAATATATCTGAGTTGCTAGTATGACTTAATAAAATTAATATCAATACTATTTAACTACACCGATATAAAGAACTTTAATTAACATCGATGTACTCTACCCTATAAAAGTAGAGTACATCTTAAGTAACTATTTATTACAACTTTAAAAAATTACAATATAAGCCAACTAACAACTGATACTTAGAAAGTCGTATTTTTGTTCGCTTGCCAGAAAACTATTACTTTTTCAACTAACTCATCAAATATATGTGACTCTGTAAAGCCAACTTGGATGGAATGAGTTCCACCTTCTGTTTTTACAATACCGTGCCCATAGCCTAATAAGTTTTCAGCTCCTGTCTCACCTAGTATTATTTCAGAATTTTGATCTCTATCGACCTTAAGAGCTATTTTTGTATCTAAATTAGCTCTTAGTAAAGGAAAGACAACGTCCGCACTTGGACGTTGAGTTGCTATAATTAGATGAATTCCAGCCGCTCGACCTTTGGAAGAAAGCCTAACGATTATATCTTTAGCAGCAGTTTTAAAGTCATTATCTAAAATCCAATCAGCTAACTCATCAAAAAAAACTACCTCTCGCGACATTTTGCTATCTGGGTACTTTCTATTATGTGCTTCCAAATCCTTAAGACCTAATTTCATTAAACGATGGTATCGATCGTTCATTAACTTCTCAAGTTCATTGAGTCTTAAAACAGCCTTCTCCTTATCTAAAACAACTGGGTAAGCCAAATGAGGCGCTTTTGCATAAGCAGCAAACTCTACTTGTTTAGGGTCAAAAAGCCATAATCTTAAGTTTTCAGGTGAATTAGTCATCAAAAGATCTATTATCA
>NZ_JACJDN010000935.1:0-1035 GCF_014163565.1 Pseudoalteromonas sp. SR45-5
TATGAATAGATCAGAAAGAAAAGTGAAATGAATAGATAAAAATATACTGAATAAATTAGTGTCGTTGTAACTTCCAATTAAAACCGTTTATAAATTCTACTTTATTTTATTAGCCCGGCTCAGCTTGAACTTCTAGGAATGAGAATAGGAGGCAGCAGGGTGCTTTGAACTTCTTCACCACGTATCAGTTTTAATAGGTTCTCTACTAACATTTGCCCAGCAATAGTGGTGTTTTGCTCTATTGTAGTTAGTGGTGGGTTTACATAACTTGCAATGGCTATATTATCAAAGCCGACTACCGCAACATCTTTCGGCACGTTGATATTTGCTTCTTTAAGTGCGCGTATAGCCCCAATAGCAATTAAGTCACTTGCAGCAAATAAGGCGTTAAATTTAATATTATTAGCAATTAGTGAGCGTGTTGCGTGATAGCCAGATTCTTCAGTAGAGATAGCATTAGCCATTTTACGCTCATTTATTTTAACGTTGTTAGCCAATAGCTCATCTTTAAAACCCTGAAAACGACTAAAAAATTCGGGGCTGTGATCAGAGGCGTCACCAATAAAAGCGCAATCAGTTCTGCTATGCGCAATAAAGTGCTCAGCGGCGAGCTTACCGCCACCGTAGTTATCACAACAAACAGTTAAATCGGGACGGTTATCTACCGTTGCACCCCAGCAAACAAACTTAGTATTTTGTTCAAGTAAGGTGTTAAATTTTGGTTGGTAATCAATGTAATCGCCATACCCGAGTAAAATAATGCCATCAGCTCTGTGGCTATCTTCATAGTCTGCTTGCCAATCAGCACTGGCCGATTGAAATGAAACTAATAAATCGTAACCTTCTTTAGCGCAAGCACGGGTAATACTGCCAAGCATGGCTAAAAAGAAAGGATTTATTTGGGACTCGTCAGAAGTAGGATCTTCAAACAACAATAATGCAAGCGTACTACTTTGTTGAGTGCGAAGGTTACTCGCATTTTTATCAACTTTATAATTAAGCTTTTTGGCTATATCGAAAACACGCTTGCGTGTT
>NZ_JACJDN010000936.1:0-1035 GCF_014163565.1 Pseudoalteromonas sp. SR45-5
TATTTTATCTGGGCGTGGTGGTATGATAGCGCGCCTTTTGGCTAGGGACCTTGGTCGCAAAGGCCCTACACATTTAAATAACTGGAGACATCATGTCTAACAAAACTTATACGTATAACGCTGAACTTCGCGTAGAAACTGGTACTGGTGCGAGCCGCCGCCTACGTCGCGAAGACAAAGTTCCTGCAATCCTTTACGGAGCTGATAAAGAAGCTTTATCTCTTACTTTTGCTCATAAAGATATGATCAAAGCTCAAGAAGACGAAGGTTTCTACACGCATATCCTTACGCTTAACGTTGATGGCGAAGCTGTTGAAGTAATCTTAAAAGATATCCAACGTCACCCATTCAAGCCTAAGCTTACTCACCTTGATTTCCAACGTGTAGATGCTACTCATAAATTTCAAACTAAAGTTCCTCTACACTTCATCGGTGAAGAGATTGTAACTAAAGCTGGCGCAACTGTTGTTCACCAGTTAACTGAAGTTGAAATTACGTGTCTTCCAAAAGCACTTCCAGAATTCATTGAAGTAGATGTTTCTAAGTTTGTTGTTGGCGATTCAGTTCATATCTCTGACCTAACTTTCCCTAAAGGCGTTAGCTCTGTAGATTTAGCTAAAGGCGAAGGCCATGATCAGTCTATCCTGACTATCAAAGCAAACAAAGCAGCTCCAGTTGAAGACGACGCTGCAGCAGCAGAATAATATTTAAGGTCTCGCAACCTTGAATTCTATTCAAATGCTTGTGGGCCTGGCTAATCCAGGCCCCGAATACGCAAACACACGCCACAATGCAGGTGCTTGGTTCATCGAGCAAATCGCTGCACGCTATAACTGCACTCTAAAACACGATCCTAAATATCACGGCCTTACAGGCAAAGTGATCATTCAAGGCCAAGAATTCAAATTATTGATCCCCACTACTTACATGAATTTAAGTGGTAAAGCGGTCAGTAGTTTAGCTAATTTTTTCAAAATCCCTGTCGAGGACATTTTAGTTGCCCATGACGAATTGGATTTAGACCCAGGCGTTGCC
>NZ_JACJDN010000937.1:0-1029 GCF_014163565.1 Pseudoalteromonas sp. SR45-5
GGTTATTCTCTTGCCAAGGCGTTACAAAGCGCTCATCGTTTAAGTAACACTGCAAGCGCGCAAGTGCGTTTATGTCGTCAGTTTTTTCAAACTTATTTAATAATTTGGGTGTAAGTAAATTACCAACGCTTAAGCTAATAGAGCTTTTTTGAATTTTAAGTAATTCGCGTATTAGCATTAATAATCTAAATCGGTAGTAAACACGCCCCAAGTTATAAAAGGTTGAGCTATTCTGGCCGCTAATAAATACAGGCAATAAAGGGGCTTGTGTTCTTAAAGCTAGTTGAGCGGCTAAGCGATTCCATTGCCCGTCAGTTACACGTTGTTTTTCTGATTGAAAAAATGACACTCTTCCCGCAGGAAAAACCACAAGTAAGCCATCATTTTTAACATGACTAAAGCACTGTTTTATTGCGCTGGTATTAATGGCTGCTTTTGGTTTTAGTGGGTTAGCAAAAATAAAATAGTCTTTAATTTCTTTAAATATTTTTAAACCCACGTTAGCCATTACTTTTGTATCGCTACGATAATGGGTGAGTAAATTTGCAATAATTACGCCCTCAATCATGCCATAAGGATGATTACATACCACTATGCAAGGGCCATGCTTTGGTATTTTGTTAATAACACCTTGTGCACCAAGCACATTAATACCTAATACATTTAACAACTTTTCACTAAACTCTTGTTTATCTAAACCCGATAAATTATTAGAGAGGTATATATCACGTAGCTTATTGATGCCCAATAGGCTATCGAGCAGCGGAGCGGCTATTTTTAGTATATGACTCAAAGGAGAAACGGTGCTTATTGCCGCTACACTTAAGTTTGATACGGGGTGGTTTAATTTTGTCATATACGTTGATGCTCTTAAATTTTTATAGCTGTTGTGTATATTTAGACCGAGGAAAAACCACATTATGTTCAAATTAGGTTAATTAAGTTTGTTTAAAAGCGTAAAAATAATACTCAAATAGTCTTTTAAGTGCTAAATGGTTGTAGGTTATTAAGAAAATAGAAGAGGGTTTT
>NZ_JACJDN010000938.1:0-1026 GCF_014163565.1 Pseudoalteromonas sp. SR45-5
AGAAATAGTCGGGCTTTTTTACGTCTGCAGAAAAGTGAAATTCGCGCAATTAATACACACTCATATCGCGACACAAAGATAGTGTAGCATTTGCTATGTGACTTTCTACCGCTGTGGGCACTACGACATCATCAGGCTTCAAATTGTAAAAAGTAAAATGTGGTGAATTACTCACATATCGCATTATAATTTAGCTAATTTACATCCTACCAAGCACTTATGTTAAGCACTCAATCTTGGTGAACGAGATAAATTAAGAATCAGTTTGATCCCCTACTTAGTTGAAAAGTATCTATATAAATATAGTTAAGCTCTATCTCGATAATACTGAATGGGATTGAGGTAAAAACAGTGTTACCTAGGTACTTAATACTCTTATAGAGCACATATATTGTGCCAACATGTAATTCATTGACTATAATCATTAATCCTAGGTCGCGGTAAAGAGCGCTACTTAAAATAATTAAATAATTGATTATCCGAACTGGTGAATTATTTCCTTGATAGCATAATTAATCTTCATTGTACTTTGCATAATTCAACAAAGGATTTAATTTTCTCTGATGCGATATAAAATATCTTGGTGCTTACTTTTTACCACTATGCTTACTCATTTTTCAGCTTTTTCTAATGAGTTAGAATTTTCTGGTTATGCTCGAGTTATTGGTGGTTACTTAGACGAAAAAAATGTCGAGTTTAAGGGATATGAAGACAGTATTAAATTTTCTCCATCTAGTTTAATTGGATTCCAAGGCGAGTATCAATTTGATGATAAGTGGTCTGCAACAGCCCAAGTTTTGCTAAGAAGCAATAATACAACAGCTTCTGATAACTCAGGGTTAGAGTGGTTATATTTAACATATAGGCCAACTGATAATATTCAGATAAAACTCGGAAAATTACGCACACCTTTTTTTACTATGAGTGACTTTTCGGATGTTGGTTTTGCGTACCCATGGATCAATCCACCTCAACAAGTCTACGATACTTATTTATTTAAAACATTTAATGGCATAGATGCTGTTT
>NZ_JACJDN010000939.1:0-1020 GCF_014163565.1 Pseudoalteromonas sp. SR45-5
TTGACTGTAATCTCGTAGCCTCATCTTGGGTTATATCTTATAACTCTTGGTATTTTTGCTCACCATTTAAATTCGGTGTTGTGGGATAAACATCTTCATCAACAATAAAAAGATTAACTACATTACTCATCATTAGCTCTTAAAATTACTGGTGATAGATTTAATCATTAATTAAATATAACGGTAAATAAAGTGATTCAGTTTTACACTGCCAGCCATGCATATCTTTACCCAACTTTGCCATGGTTAATGCGTTTAACGACATAGTTCCTTGTTTATCTTCTTTGTAGTCGCCAAGCTTACAGGCATCTTTATGCCACGTTATAACCTTCTCAATACTCGCTTTCCATAGTGCCTGTTCTACCATAGTTAGTGCATTAATGGCTTCAATCAACGGCAATATATATTGTTGCACATCTTTGTCTTTCGTATTTTTAGCCTCAGTTAACGCTGTTTGTATTTCATTTTGCGATAAAACTTGTCCTGTTCCTATTTTTATCAGTAAATGATCATATAAATAACAAGCTTGGTGCATAATATTATCAGCAGGTAAACTCCAACCAACCGTTTTCAGTTTTTGTTTTGTTGCCACATCACCAAATAATATCACCAAGTTAATACGATGTTGGATGTTCCAATCACCAAGTACATTTTTAAGCTCAGGATCAAAACCGCTTAAGTAAGCAAATATCGCGGATTTTTCTAAATAATTCTTTACTTTATCGAACTCTTCTAACACATAGTGGGCATAAGCAAGAGTTTGATATTTTCCTGACAAAATAAAAACAGCCATTTCTTTTGTTTCTAAATCAACCGATGGATCATGGACATGGGTTAACCTTATATCAATTGTTTTCGGTGCTTTCTTAAAAAGCTTGCCAACTTCAAAATCGTAATTATTTAGTTTTAACATAGTTTATTATCCTTTGGAAACGAAACTAAACTAGACAGCCACTCTAATCATACAAATAAAACTGTGCCATGAAATCTACTTTTTAGGTGAAAACTTTAGCTTTCTTA
>NZ_JACJDN010000093.1:0-8972 GCF_014163565.1 Pseudoalteromonas sp. SR45-5
AGCACGTAGTAATGACTTTTATAGTTTAGATGAGTTGCTTGAGGAGCTATATAGCCAAGTGTTTAACGCGTCATCACCTAATACAATGACAGGTAAAATCACTCAGCGCGTGCAATTTTTAACTGCAAAAGCCATGGCTGATTTAGTAGCAAGCGATAGTGTAAGCCCTGAAGTGCAAGCGCAGTTACGTTACTACTTAGTTAAGTTAAGTGAAGACTTTAACCAAAACTCAATGCTGAGCCATACAAGTACTGGCGAGAGTGCGTTTAAGCAATATTTAGCTGAGCAAGTAAATCAGTTTTTAATTAAAGGGCAATGGCCAAACAACTTTAAAGTGCTGCCAATCCCGCCGGGCTCACCAATTTAGAATAAAAAGTAGAAGCGCTTAGTTTTAATCAATTACAAAGCAAAACACCGAGTATATTTATACTCGGTGTTATTTTATTCTAAAAACGAATACGTACTCTAAGATTTTATTTGCACTAAATCGTAATCGGCCATACCAGGTACTATTGCCTGTAAGCGAGACTCGGTTACATCGAGTGCATTTAAACATTCGCAATACTCAGAAGCCTTAAGCTCTAATTGATGCGCCTTTTTTTGTAGCGACTTATCAATTTCTCTTGAGATAATATCCATGCGTTGCCCCATGTCGTTAATGCGATCTTCTATATTACCTTCACGCGATTTAAACGCATCTCCAAGTGATACCAAAATAGCACCTAACGATCCATGAACAGCAGAGTGAATTTGCTGGCTGATCTCTTTAGTGAAAAAATCATCTATTTGCGAAAGTGATTGAGGGGCTATAAAAAAGAAGTCATCTCCGCGCTTAAACTTATCCATTAGCGCGCGCTCTACATACTGCAATTGTGTTTTAAGTACTTCAGGTTCTTTGTCTGACATACCTTCAACTACGTGTTCAATAGCGCTTAAACCTAAGTTAACACCATCGGTAGCAAGGTTTACTAATTCGGGGACTGTGTGGCGAATACCATTACTAAACTGTTCGAGTACTTTGCTTTCGTCATCGCTTAAATCAACCCAATAACCGCGAATAAACAGTTGGTTATTGTTATTAATTTGGACACGAGTTTGGCCTTTATCTAATATGCGAATTGCATCGTCAGTAATAATTAAACCATGACGTAATTCAACATCGCATTGGGCTTGAGCAAAGACACTAGTGCTTGAGAGCGCTATGGAAAACGCCAATATCGAACGAGGTAGAAACGCCATAAACACCTCAAAAAGACTAAAATGGAAGGCGAGTAGGTTAACAAAAAAACAACTTTATGCAAGGGAAAATAAACCTATCAACTATCTCACAGAATAGTTGTATAGAGTGCAGCTTGAGTTTTTAGATATGGTTATGTTGGGCAAAATCAACAGTTCAACAAAGGGCTTAATATATAGCTAGAGAGGGTAGAAGTGGCTCATAGTAAAATAAGAACACGTGGTTTTTAAATGAAGTTTAAAAAGGTACAGCTATTTATATCAATTAAGCTTAATAGCCGACTCTAAATTTACTCTGGAGTCGGCTCAAAAGACTAAAAACTAAATATTTAGTGTGAAACCACTATTAAGCGAATTGCATCAAGTTGTAACTGCGTTTTTTCAATATACGTAGTTAGGTCGTTACGTTGCTTATCGTAGAAGGTAATTTCTTCTTGGCGAATATTCGGATTAATTTGCTTCAGGGCAACAAGTCGCTCTTGCTCTTCACTGAGTGATGTTTGCATTTTAGCAAGTGACGCTGCGCGAATAACTTCAAGTTTTTCTTGTGCCATATCTTTAGCGGTAGTGATCATTGGGTGAACAGCGCTTTGCAATGCACCGGCAAGCTTACTTGCTGTTTGGCGGCCTACGGCTGATAACTGCTGATTAAAGCCTTCAAATGCCACGTTTTCACCTAGGTTATTACCTGCTTTATCGAGCAATATACGAATTGGTGTAGGCGGTAAAAAGCGACCAACTTGTAATACTTTTGGTGCCATTGCTTCTGCAACAAAAATAAGCTCAACAAAAAAGGTACCAGGCGGTAACTTTTTGTTTTTAAGTAATGCTACTGATGCGCTACCAAAGTCGTCGTCACAAATCATATCCATGGTGCCTTGCACCATAGGGTGATCCCAGCTGATAAAGTGTACATCTTCTTGCGAAAGTGCAGTGTCGCGATCAAAGGTAACCGTCATACCGTCTTCTTTAAGCGATGGGAACGATGCATTTAACATATGTTCCGTTGGCTTTAAGATAATGGTGTTTTCGCCTTTATCTTCTTGGCTTACGCCAAATGTGTCAAACACGTTGATCATGTAGCTTGGCAATTCAAACTGGTTATCGAGTTTTTCGATATCAGTCACAAGCGAGTCGGCAGCACCTTGACCCGATGAATGTAGCTCTAGTAAACGATCTCGTCCGCTTTCCATTTTTTTACGCAGTACCGCATTTTGTTGTGCTACTTGCTCAAGTAATGGATCGAGTTCGTCTTCATCGCAGTTATGCGCAGAAATATGCTCAAGTAGGTCATCACGGAACTCTTTATAAAGCATTTGCCCCGTTGTTGATGTAGATTCGAATGCATCTAGACCTTCGTTATACCAACGTAGCAGTACTTCTTGAGCGGTGTTTTCAAAATATGGCACATGAATGTTCACATCTTGCGTTTGACCTATACGGTCTAGTCGACCAATACGTTGCTCGAGCAAATCTGGATTTAGTGGTAAATCAAACAACACTAAGTGATGCGAAAACTGGAAGTTACGACCTTCTGAGCCAATTTCTGAACACAGTAATATTTGTGCATTATCGTATTCGTCTGCAAAAAATGCAGCAGCGCGGTCACGCTCAATAATCGACATGCCTTCGTGAAATACCGACGCTTTAATTGCTTCACGTTCACGCAGTATTTGCTCAAGGCTGATAGCTGTTTCAGCTTTAGCACATATAAGCAGTACTTTTTCGCGCTTAAGTGTTTTAAGGGTGTCGATTAACCAATCTACACGTGGATCGAATAAACCCCAGCTTGCGCTTTCGCCTTCAAATTCTTGAAATATTTTTTCAGGAAACAGAGCACGGTGTGCACTTAGTTCAGGGTTTTGAATGCCGCCCATGTTACCAAGAACCGACATAGCCGTTTTATACTGCTTTGGTAATGCCATAGGGTAGGCGTGTAATTTACGACTTGGGTAGCCGTCAATGCCGCTGCGGCTGTTTCTAAATAATATACGACCTGTGCCGTGGCGATCGAGTAGCATGTTAAGTATTTCTTTACGCGCTGGTAAATCACCTTGCTGTGCTTTTTCAAGAATATCAGTAATGTCGGTTTCTTTTAATAGCTCAATTAGCGTGGCTTTGGCTGCGTCGTCCAGAGCTTGCTCTTGCAGTAATTGATTTGCAGCTTGCGCTACGTTTTTATAATTTGCTTCTTCTTCTTTAAACACGTCGTAGTCGTAAAAACGATCCGGATCGAGTAATTGTAAACGCGCAAAGTGACTGCTGTGACCAAGTTGATCAGGCGTTGCTGTAAGCAAAATAAGGCCCGGAATATCTTGGCTAAGCTCTGCCATACGTTGGTATTCTGAGCTTGGCTTGCCGTTATTGATACTTAGGTGGTGGGCTTCATCTATTACTAAAAGGTCCCAATCAGCAAGCGTTGCTTGTTCAAACCAACGTTTTTTCTTGGTTAAAAACTCAAGGCTGGTAAGTACTAGTTGCTCTGTATCAAATACGTTTGGAGAATCTGCAAACGCTTCGTCGCAGCGCTCTTCATCAAAAATAGAAAAACGTAAGTTAAAGCGGCGTAGCATTTCTACTAACCATTGGTGCTGTAAGTTTTCAGGCACCACAATAAGTACGCGGCTTGCACGGCCACTAATAATTTGTTGATGTAGTATCATGCCCGCTTCAATTGTTTTACCAAGGCCTACTTCATCTGATAAAAGTACGCGTGGGGCAAAACGTTTACCCACTTCTTGTGCAATATAAAGCTGGTGCGGAATAAGATTAGCACGCTGACCAATTAAACCTTTAATAGGCGATTGTTCACGTTCAAATTTATGTAACCACGTTTGGTAGCGAAGTGTGTAGCGATCAAAACGATCTACTTGGCCTGCAAATAAACGATCTTGTGGTTTATTAAATTTAATAAAATGATCTAAAAAGGTTTCTTTAAGTTTAGCCGTTTCGCCATTATCAACACGGGTGCCGTGATAGCAAAGTAACTCGCCTTGTACTTCAATAGACTCTACTTCTAATTCCCATTCTTCAACGCTTTTGATCACATCGCCAGGATTAAATGCCACACGGGTAACAGGTGCTTCTGCACTAGAATAAACACGGTTTTCACCACTGGCAGGAAATAATATGCTGACCTGACGGCCTTCAATGGCAACAACGGTGCCTAATCCTAAATCTGACTCTGTATCACTGATCCAACGCTGACCTAAGGAAAAATTCATGTATGTCTCGTCTATGATGAAAAAGGCGGCTATGTTACCTGTAAGCTAACACCACTGCAAGGCGCTATTTGGCTCACTTTTAATTAATTTTGTAAGTGTTAATTATTACTATTAAAACAGCTTGTTTATGACTCTTTTTTAGGTAAATCAAAACTAATTACAGTTTGTAATAAAACGGACTTTTATGACAAATAGACTAAACTTACATTATGCCTTAGCAATTAAGTATTGCAGGTTTAAGTTTTGCCCGTTTTACTTAGTTATTTTGGTATAGCATAAAAATCATAAAACGTAAGGAAAGTGCTATGGAAAAAGCTTCGAACCTTGAAAGTAAAATGTATGTGCTAGATACCAACGTACTACTTCACGAACCACTCGCTTATTTGTCTTTTCAAGAGCATGACGTTGTAATTCCGATGACGGTGCTTGAAGAACTTGACCATATAAAAGACAGAAAACACGACGTAAGCCGTGATGCGCGCGTCGCTATTCGTGGATTAGATGAAGTTCTTAAAAATGCAACGCCTGAACAAATGCTACAAGGCGTGGCGCTGCCGAGTAACAAAAAGGCAAAAGCGAGCTCTGCCGGTACCCTCATTATTGTAAACGACCATTTATTTGCTGACTCTATTTCTGGTCTGCCGGGTAACGAAAACGACCATCGTATTATTAATTGCGCCGTGTATTTACAAAAGCAGCACAGTGATTCAAAAGTTATATTAGTAACAAAAGACATAAACATGCGTTTAAAGGCCAAAGGCGCAGGGCTTAAATATGTTGAGGATTACCGCACCGACCAACTTATTGATGACATAAGCCTGCTCACTAGTGGTTATAAAAAAATTGAAGGTGATTTTTGGGATCATGTTGGGGAGTGTAATACGCAGCAACACGGACGTGATACGTTTCATCATGTGCCTAAAAACTTAATCCCTGATGTATTTTGTAATGAATATTTACTTGATGGAGGGGATCAGTTTGCGGCGCGCGTTAAATGCTACGATGACGAGCACATAACGCTAAAAGATATTGGCGTTGAGCGCCTAATGCATCAACAAGCATGGGGCGTTAAGCCCAAAAATATTTATCAAGGGATGGCATTAGATGCACTGCTGGATACAAGTATTGAACTTGTTATTTTAACAGGGCCTGCTGGGTGTGGTAAAACCTTGTTAGCACTTGCCAGCGCCCTTGAAATGGTAATCGAAAAAGGTATTTACGATAAAGTAATAGTCACCCGTAATACCCCTGAAATAGCAGAGTCCATTGGTTTTTTACCCGGTACAGAAGAGGAGAAAATGGCGCCATGGCTTGCAGCTATCACTGATACGCTGGAGGTATTGCACAAAGGCGACGAAAATCCAATATCGAGTCGAAATTACATAATGGAGAAGGCTAATGTACAGTTTAAATCGGTTAACTTTATGCGCGGGCGTAGCATTCAAAATGCAGTGGTAATTTTAGATGAGAGCCAAAATTTAACGGCATCTCAGCTTAAAACGATTATTACTCGCTGCGGCGAAGGTACTAAATTAATTTGTACAGGTAACTTGGCGCAAATAGATAGTAACTATTTAACGCCAGTAACATCGGGCTTGACGTACATAGTAGAGCGCTTTAAAAACTTTGAAGGCAGCGCAACAATAAACCTCAACGGTGTTGTGCGTAGTCGCTTAGCGTCGTTTGCAGAAGAAAATTTATAACTTGCGCTTAACAAATTGGCTCGATAGTCTATCGATTGATTTTCGAGCCAAATGGCAGGCAGTACATTGAATTTTTTACCTCTGAAGCATTATTATCGTTCATTATTTATTGCGCTGTTAGTGCCATTGATTGTCGCTTTTTTACTGTGCTTGCACTTATATAATATAAAGCTTGAGCGGACGGTTGAAAAACGCCAAGCTGACTTTACAAATGTTTCAGCGCAAGTTACCCACGGGATGGACTCGGTGAGTAATCTACTTACCACCATGTTTAACTTATACGAGCAAGCGACTTATCCCAAAATAAACCAAGATTTGCTCGAAGGTATAAATCAATATGATGGTTACTATTATCGTCATTTTATTGATCAAAGTACGGAAATTGTAGGTAAAGGTGAGTTTGCGTTATCTGCTAAGGCATTAATGCAGTGGCAGCAGGCTATTACATTAGGGCCTTCGTTTAATACAACGCTTGCATTAATGCAGTCGTTATCTGCTGTAGCGTATGTTGATGATAATGGTTTTGCTTATGTAAGCAGGCACAACAAAAGCCAAAGTTTTATGCTTACTGAAATTTTAAATGGAAAATTTAAGCCAAAATTTGCGCAAAACAAACTTACTTCAAGTCCTATTGTTAAAGTGAATGACAATTCGTATTTTGCTATTGGTCGACAACGAAGCACAGGCTCAGCCGATTACATTATTTTAATTTATGATGTTCAAGCAATTTCTGGATGGTTAAAAAAGGTGTCACCGAACAGTGGTGAATACGTTTTTATGAACCAATCGCATCAAATTATCGCCAGCTCTAAACAGATAATAGAGCAAGCGACTGCGTTAAAAAATTATTGGCCAGACTTGGCCGATCATCAGAGTCAAAAAACAGTATTAACTAGTGATAGTAATTACTTTATGCAGCCTATGGGTGAGTTACCTATTCACGCAGCATTTTACGAGCACAAACCCCAATTAATAAACTCAATTAAGTATGAGATATTACTAGAGTTTACTTTTTTAACGCTATTTTTAAGTATTATGTTTGGCGTGTTTTTTTGGTTAAGTCAGCGCATTTTTATAAAGCCGATGACTCACTTAATGTCATACCTTGAGAGTAACGGGACACAACAAGAAGAGCAGCTAAATTACAAAGTACCACTGAGCTGGCAACCTTGGTTTTCTAAAGTGAAGCGTGTATTTACTAAAAACAAACAGTTAGTTGATTCATTACAAAGTGCAAATAAAGCTCTGGACGACCAAGTTCAGCTGCAATCAGAAAAACTAAGCCGCAGTTACGAAGCGAAAGAGCGCCACTTAGCTTTACTCAACACTATGCTAAACAGTGTGCCAGACCTTATTTACTTTAAAAATATTGATGGTTCATTCTTAGGATGCAATAAAGCATTTGAGGCATATATCGGTAAAGATCAAACTGCATTAGTTGGTAAATATGTAGATGATTTAGGTGACAATGATCAGCAAATAAATGCGCTTGAAAAACAAGTATTACAAAACAGAAATAGTGTTGAACAGCGAATAGAAACCGATACAAAATCGTATCAACTTACTATTGCACCTTTTTATAACGAGCACCAACACCTGTTAGGAACCATGGGCATTGGTCGCGATATTACCGAGCAGCAACAAACATTATTGGCCTTAAAATCATCTGAATCTAAATTTAGAAGTGCAATTGAATTTGCGGCTAACTGCGTGGTTTTACTCTCGCTTGAACACACCATATTGCAAGTAAATAAAGCAGCAAGAAAGCAGTTTTCTGATCAGCCAGTACTCGTTGGGGAGCAGTTGAAAGCATTATTTGATGACTCCCAATGGAAGCAGATAAAAAGCACTTTAGCGCAATTGCTAGATGACAAAAAACGCGTATACCATTTAACGCTTGCTCAAGGGGGCTTAACAAGCTGGTTGCAACTAAGTGTATCGCTTGTCTGGGATGAAAACCGCGATCCAGCTTATTATGTTATACACATTCAGGATGTGAGTGCATTAACTAAATCAAAACTAGATGCCGAACGAGCAACCCTAGCTAAAAGCCGCTTTATAGCCAATTTAAGTCATGAAATACGTACCCCTTTGAACGCTGTTTTAGGGTTGCTTGATATGTTAATTGAGCAAGGCTTAACGCAAAAGCAATTACAACAAACAGATCAAGCTAAGCATGCAGCACAAAGCTTGTTATTAATGCTTAATAGAATGCTTGATTTTGCACGTATTGAAGGTTCGCAAACCGATTTAAAACAAGCGTCTTTTAGCATGGTTGAGCTGGTAGATATTTGTGAAAGCTTAACGGCTCCATTGTGCGAAGGAAAAGGTATTGAGTTTTTTATTGATATTGACCCGCTAATAGCACCTGATTTGATATGCGACAGTATACGTTTGCAGCAAATATTAGGTAACTTATTAACTAATGCCGTTAAGTTTACAAAAACAGGTTCCATTACTTTAAAAATGGAACTTATTGAAAGCGATAGCCTAGAGCAACAGCATATTTGCTTTAAAGTAATTGATACTGGCATGGGTATAGATGAAGCCGATCAAAGTCGCTTATTCGACGCTTTTACTCAAGGTGATGAATCTTCAACCCGCATACACCAAGGGGTTGGGCTAGGTTTAGCTATTGTTAAACATGCAGTGTCGTTAATGGGTGGGGAGATTGCTTTAAAGAGTAAAAAAGGCCACGGCAGCGAATTTTATTTCAGTGTTAGCTTTTTAGTTGATACCACTAAAAACACAGTGTTACCGACTAATACATTGGCTATTTTATCTGATCAAAGTAAAGAGCTTAAGCAGG
>NZ_JACJDN010000940.1:0-1013 GCF_014163565.1 Pseudoalteromonas sp. SR45-5
TTTAATATTACGAGTAAAGATAATTTAGATTTAGTGGCAGAGGGGGTTGAACGCCCAGAAGAGCTCGATTATTTAAGGCACTATAGAAGAAACCTAGCCATACAAGGTTTTTTATTTAGTCGCCCTAAACCACAAGACGAATTTATATCTTGGGCTAAAGATTGGCTAAAAACTGATGGCAGCCCCGCTTAAAGCGGTACTAATATTTACTCGGGGCCTGTTAGCTAATTATCACCCCGAGTGTGTTTATCTTCTTCACTAACTATATGTGCACTACTTGCTAAGCGTTTGTGCCAACGCTGCCTTGCTACTGCGCGCATATTAGTAGATTGGTCACGCTCATCTACAATCTCTAGCCCCATTAAAGCTTCAATCATATCCTCTAACGTTACAATACCCTGCACGTCACCGTACTCATCAACAACTAAGCATATATGAGTGCGCTTTGTTAAAAGTGTTTGCAGTAACGACGATACGTTCTGAGAGGTTGGCACCGTATAAATAGGCTTAATCAATTTGCTAATTTTGTAATCGGTGCCTAAGCGGTGAAATGCCAGCATAATATCGTTTTTATGCACAAACCCAACGATATCATCGGCATCTTTATCAAATACCAACACTCTAGAAAACGATGACGATCCATGTTCATTTAAATACTGATTAACTGTTAAATCTTTATGAATTTTGAAAATAACAGTTCGCGGCGTCATTAAATCACATAATTTTGCATGCTTAAAATGCAACAAATTACGGATAATATCAGATTCATCTTGATGTAATGCTCCCGACTCCGTGCCTATATCTGCCATTGCCTCTATCTCTTGACGAATATAGTAAGCCTCATCGTGCTTTGGGCCCATTAAATTTGTTAGCTTTTGAGCAAACCATACAAAAGGCTTTAGCGATATAACTAAAAAACGCAAAGCGTAGGTAACACTTGGGGTTAAAGCTCGCCAGTAATTAGCCCCCAAGGTTTTAGGTATAATTTCAGAAAGAATTAATACAAGAAATGT
>NZ_JACJDN010000941.1:0-1011 GCF_014163565.1 Pseudoalteromonas sp. SR45-5
TACTCTACAATTATTAAATCTTTTTGTGCGTACATTATGGACTCTCCTTTTAATACCATAGGCCTAATTGGCAAACCTAATCACCCGGGAGCCGCTGCTACCCTTCAGCGCTTACATACATTTTTACTTGCGCTTGGTTTTGAGGTAATAGTAGAAAAACGCACAGGGAGTCAATTAGACGATATCCCGCATGACAAACTTGTTAAGTTAGTCGACTTAGGAGAACAAGCCGATTTAGCTATTGTTGTAGGCGGTGACGGTAACATGCTTGGTGCTGCACGCGTGCTTGCGCGCTTTAACATTGCTGTTATTGGTGTAAATAGAGGTAACCTTGGCTTTTTAACTGATTTAAACCCTGAAGGGTTTGAAGCGAGCTTAGAGCAAGTCCTCAGTGGTGAGTACCTTGAAGAAAAACGCTTTTTATTAGAAGTAGAAGTATATCGCCACAACGAATTAAAGAGTGCAAACTCAGCCGTTAACGAAGCGGTACTTCATGCCGATAAAGTAGCGCATATGATTGAGTTTGAAGCTTTTATAAATAATGACTTTGTGTTTTCTCAGCGCTCTGACGGTTTAATAGTATCAACCCCTACTGGCTCTACGGCATATTCACTTTCAGGTGGCGGGCCAATTTTAACGCCAGAGCTAAATGCAATATCGTTAGTACCTATGTTTCCTCATACCTTATCTAGCAGACCTTTAGTTGTCGATGCCGATAATGAAGTTCGTTTAAAGCTAAGCCTAGAAAATACAGATAGCCTACAGGTAAGTTGCGACAGCCATGTCGTGCTTGCCGTATTACCCGGCGATGAGGTAGTAATTAAAAAAGCGGATAAACAATTGCGTTTAATTCATCCAAAAAATTACTCGTACTACAACGTTTTACGTACAAAACTAAATTGGGGTAGTCGTTTGTACTAATTTTATTGCCAAATTTAGTACTATAAAGCAAAATGGCGGCTTAAAATAATAATCAAATAATTTAGGAACGAGTAGCAATGACTTATGTAG
>NZ_JACJDN010000942.1:0-1007 GCF_014163565.1 Pseudoalteromonas sp. SR45-5
CGCCAACTACTAGACGCACCATCGCAAAGACTATTTATTAGCAAAATTAATAATCAATTAGTTGGCGTATGCTTAATCGCCATAGAAGGTGGTTTGAGTGAAGAACTTGCCCTACAAGTTATAAGTGGAGAGCGCCGTCCGCAAGGACATTTAATGGCGCAAGCACTCTCACAACTTAGCTTTAATAATGACTGTTTAACACAACTGAGCGCTCGCGTTGTACGAATAGCGATTGATCCGAGTTCCCACAATATAGGACTTGGTAAAAAGTTACTTAGTTATTGCGAATCGCAGGTAAAAAGCCAATGTAGTTGGCTTGGTGCAAGCTTTGGCGCAACAGCGCAGTTACTTAATTTTTGGCAAAACCTAGGGTTTGATACTATAAAATTAGGTTATCAACGCGATAAAAGCACCGCTGAACATTCGGCGCTTGTAGTTAAATGCTTAAGTGACAAAAGTACAATTCTTCAACCCCTAAAAAAGCAGTTTAAAAACGATTTCTTTTATGCTCTTTTAACACACTTTAAAACACTAGATTGGCAACTCGTGAATATTATAATTGAAGGATTTAGCGACGAGTTAATAAGCCTAGAGACTCACGAGCGATTAGCGCTGCTCACTAAAAGTAACTTCACTCAATTTAGTATCTCTGCAACTCTTTGGCAGTTACTGAGCCAGTCACCTTCTTATATATCTCGATTAACAGAGTCGGATAAACAACTTTTAATAAAGTTAGTACTTCAAAATGAAAGTAATGAAAAAGTGATTCAACACTTAGGTTTATTAGGAAAAAAACAGCTTGAGAATCAATTTATACGTGCCATAAAAAACCTCACAAGTACCATCTAATAATTCCTAGTTGCCCTATCTCTGTTAAATTTTATCCATCTTTAAGCTATTTATTTAATTTGTTCTATCCTTAAAACATTAATAGGTAAATTAAGATAAAGGCATGGAATTAATAAACTTTAAAGTGAAATTGTTTTGCAGCCCACTTTAAAGTTTAT
>NZ_JACJDN010000943.1:0-1004 GCF_014163565.1 Pseudoalteromonas sp. SR45-5
GGTAGTAAAAAAGGCGCCAATGCGCCTTTTTTACAGAGGTAAAACCAGTTATTACTTCTTAGCTATACGACCATAATTTATATAATCTTGAGTAATTAATGCAGCCTCTTCCAAAAATGGGTCAAGCTCTTCAATTACTTCTGGTATATCGTCTAAGTTTTCTACCGGATCTTTACCTAAACGCTTAAGACGTTCGTTAGTACGTACAAGTGCACGTGCTTCACCTTCGTCTTTTTCTTTAATACGGTCTGCTTCAACTAAAGAGATAGTTTTACGGTCTTTCTCTTCGTTGTATAAGGTAATGTCATTAAATACATAACCAAATTCTGGCTCTGATTTAATTCGTACTTCGTGTTGTTTTTCAAGGTACGTAATAATAGTTGTTAAATTACCTAGTTTTTTATATTTCGCTTTAACAATGCTGTCCCAAGGAAGTGCATTATCTTGCTTACTTTCGCCCCACTGTGCAGGATCAATTGCTGATGGAAACGAAATATCAGGGATAACACCTTTATGTTGCGTGCTACCGCCGTTAATACGATAAAACTTAGCAATAGTATACTGTACACTGCCTAGCGCATTATCGTATAGGTCATAAGCACGGCCTAAGCCTTTGTGCTGCTGTACAGTACCCTTACCAAATGTTTGCTCACCAATAATTACAGCGCGACCGTAATCTTGCATTGCTGCTGCGAATATTTCAGAAGCAGATGCACTGTAACGATCAACTAACACAGTTAAAGGGCCGTCATAGTAAGTTATACCATCACGATCTTTTTGCTCTTCTATACGGTTATTTAAGGTATGAATTTGAACAACTGGGCCCTGGTCAAAAAATAAACCTGACAATTGTGTTGCTTCATATAATGAACCACCACCATTTTGGCGCAAGTCGATAATAATACCATCAACCTTTTCTTCTTTAAGCTTAGCAAGTTCTACTTTTACATCTTTCGAAAGATTATTGTAAAAGCCAGGAATTTCAATCACCCCAATTTTACTTG
>NZ_JACJDN010000944.1:0-996 GCF_014163565.1 Pseudoalteromonas sp. SR45-5
GAAAAAGAGTCAGCAACAGCGTTACGATATGCATCAAAAATGTACGCCGCGTTCTTAAAGCTTGCAGAGCAGCCAGAGCAAGAGCAAACCTTTAAAATATATAATTTACCTGAAGTAACGTGGAATGGTAAAGGTATGTTAGAAAACGGTTATGCAGCTCCATCAGAATGGATTGATGCCTATTTTTTAGCGGTGATTACTCGCGATACTGAAAGTATGGATAGCTTGGCAAATTTCCCTATAGAAACTATGAAACAAAGTGCGACACAAGCAGGCCCCGTTTCTTATAAGCTCGTTGAAGTTTTTCAAGCTTACCACCATCATCAAGCCGATTACCCAAAATTGCTTGACGAGTGTATGGGAATGGCTGTTAAGCAAAATGATGACTGGGCGATATATATTGCTTTCGGGTACTTAGAAACGCTAGCTGCTTTATCGCCAGCAACTTATGATGTTGGTTGTGATTTTAATGAAGCACTTGCCAAAAACGTACAAGCGCAAGAGCACTACCACATTTATGAGGCAGGTCCGGATCATGCCCCTGTAGATTCATTCTTGCCCCTACAATTACTCGGTATGGCTTGCATGTGGCACGATATGGGTAATGAGGTAACGGTTGAAAGTGATTCACTTCCTCGTTTTTTAATTAATGGAACTTATTTTAAATAATTAGAAATATAGGTAAGGAGGCCCAAACCACTATGTTTGGTTTAATAAAAAAATATGACGTACACATGTGCTCTGAAGTTAAAGGGATTATTACTTTAAACGGTAATCCCGTTGAAGGTGTTTTAATTAATCGCAGCCTTAAATTTGCACATAAAATTGAAAAAGAAGATCAGGTTATTACAGCTTCCGATGGCGCGTTTAATATGCCAGAAGTTGTTGTTGAGTCAAAAATACCCGGTGATATGTTTTCCCATGAAGTTACTTATCAACTTATTACTGCAATTCATGGCGGTGAAGAATATGAGCTTTGGAGCTCAAAGCTCAATG
>NZ_JACJDN010000945.1:0-995 GCF_014163565.1 Pseudoalteromonas sp. SR45-5
TGAAAAAAATCGATCACAAATTATGATTAATAATTAAAATCGTTTCTATTTATAGAATGGTAGCAACTATTATTATTAAAAACCTAAAAAAGGAGACGAAATGCAGCAATTAAAAACCTTAATACATTCAGGTATTAATATTGACCAAGGTACTCAATTTACACGCTTAACAGCTCGCGCCATTGTAATTAAAAATAATAAAATACTTTTAATGTATACAAACCGTTATGAAGACTACAGCCTACCCGGCGGTGGAGTAGATGACGGCGAAAGTATTGAGCAAGGCTTAATTCGCGAACTAAGCGAGGAAACCGGTGCACAACAAATAAGTGTAGTTAAAACTTATGGACTCTATGAAGAGTATCGCCCTTGGTATAAAGACGATTTTGATATTATTCATATTAAATCGTATTGCTTTGTATGCAGTATTGGCGACGAGTTTGGCAAAGCGCAGTTAGAGCATTACGAGCAGCAAAATGGCATGACAGCTAAATGGGTTGATATTAACGACGCAATTGCACATAACGAGCGCACCATTGCTAACAGTGAAAAACAAGGGCTTTCTATTTTACGAGAAACTTATTTATTAAAGCGCATTGCAAAGGAGCTAATATAAAGCTCTGTGTTTGCCCCAGAGGGTGTTGTAAATTTTGCAACGCCCAGAATATTTTACTACCTCGAGCACCTCAATTTTTATATTTAAAAAATCCTCCTTCAGCAAAAATATAAATTTAATTAATAAAATCAGATGGATAAAAACAAAATCAACTTTTTATAAAAACTGGCTCTAGCCTTGCACCTTTTAAATAACTAAATTTGTAAGGAGATAGAAATGAGTAACACAGTTAAAACGATTAATCCCGCAACTGAGCAAACCATTGAAACCTATACACTACTTTCTCAAAAGGAAGCAGAACAGGTAATCGAAAAATCTCACGAAACATATTTAAAATGGCGATTAACGTCATTCACTGAACGTGCAAAATACCTTAATA
>NZ_JACJDN010000946.1:0-986 GCF_014163565.1 Pseudoalteromonas sp. SR45-5
CTATAAAATATATTACTAGTAGTCCAAGAAATAATGCCGGCATGTAAACTCGGATCTATTCTAGGTAACCTTTCTTTAGCTACATCTACATAATCAGGAATATACCCTAAGTATTCTATGATTGTAGCAAGCTTTGAATGAACAGATTTTTTAACTAATGGTGAAATATCGCTATTATAAGGAATTAATATTCGCCTAGGCACCGGTGTTATCGATGATGTACCCCATGTTTGCAAGTGGCCATCTGTCACCCATGGATTAAAACCTGCGTCTATAATCTTTTGTGCCATAGCGAGGCGGTTATCGGGCTTTGCATAATCAATAATTTGGACGTTGAGGCCTAAGTTTTGTGCTTTTTTTAATTGTGCGCTTAGCCAATTTTGGTCGTTTTTGTTAGTCAGTGTATAGCTATTGTCGTTAGGGTTGAAGTGGCTATACAAACCCTCAGCAACTAAGTCGTTGGCTAAATTAGCGAGTTTAGGCAATAGCTCAAAGCCCCGGTTGAGGATAAGGTGCTTATCAAAAGTTTCAGATAGAGAGCTTATTATGGTGACTAATCCAGCTTGTTGTTCGGGTTTACTGTGCTTGTCATCTAAAAGTTGATAGCTGTCTAGAGTATCTAAAAATAAGCCGCTAAAACCACGTGCTTTTAATGTCTCAGCGCTCCTTTGAATATGTTGTTGCCAATGTGCTGATGCTAAATCGGCAATATGGCTATTCCAGTTGGGGTTTATACTAAGTGATGACTTATTTTTATTAAAGGACTCGCCAACACTTAAATAAGCATAAACAGCAATATTACGTTGTTTAAACCAATTAAGTTCGTGCTCAGTGACGTGTTCGGGCTGAACTACAACGCGAGAATAAAAAGTCATTTCGGCTAGAGGCATCGGGTACGAATAGTAAAATGCAATACTATTATTTACAGGCTTTGCAAATACTTGACTAGAGATTAAAAGCACAAGATATAAAATATATTTCATTAG
>NZ_JACJDN010000947.1:0-984 GCF_014163565.1 Pseudoalteromonas sp. SR45-5
TATTTTTATTCTAAGCCGACTTTTGTCGGCTTTTTTAATGCAAGCCTTACAGGCTCTGGTGTTTGTACCTGTTACATATGTAACCCAAGCATGTAACTCATACTCATTTAAATGTAATTTTTGCCCACCTTAATTCCCACTTAATAAAATTACCTTATATTTCATAGCGTTAATATTGGCACCGAAATTGTAACTACAAAGATAACCTAGCCGATGGAATTTCCATTTTGTGGCTGCACTATTCACCGTAATGTAAGGATTAAGTTATGAACCGCTTCAAGTTAACTATCGCTTTAGTATCATTTTGTTGTTTATTTTTATTAGCTTGCGCTACAAAGGTAAGTGCAGCAACCAACATGGCCGTAGTAAGCAGTGTAGCCACTCAACCTAACCTACAACAAACTATCACCAACACCCTACGAACTAACCCTAACCTGGCGTTAAGTGATATTCGTGTGCAGGTAAAAAATGGTGAAGTAGATTTATACGGTGAAGCACAAACTGGTTTTCAGCGCGCACTAGCTCAAAAATTTCTAGAAAATATAGATGGGGTTAAAATCATTCGTAACAAAATTAGCGTTATTTAATACGCACCACAAAACCTATTTGTATAACTAATTCATAAGCGCGGCTTGTTACTCCAACACAAGCTGCGCTTTTTTATATTCTGTTTTAAGGCAAATTTTGCAGCTGTGAAGAAGATAAAATAAAGCCTAAGCAATACGATTATTCCTCCCCCTAAAACGATAGCTCACACTTATACTTAAGAAGATAGATTTAGAATTGACGCTAGCGTGTTTGTCTTTGCTCTTTTAACCCTTAAGTTAACCCAATTGATACTGAAAAAGCTTACACAGATTCTTTAGCCGACCTAACGGGCTTAAAAAGGATGATTTATTTAGTTATTGAAATAGATGAGAGCGTTTTTTCAGAGTGTGCGGCAAGGCAGTAAAAAAATCGTTGGGTAAACACTAATCTTACTTG
>NZ_JACJDN010000948.1:0-983 GCF_014163565.1 Pseudoalteromonas sp. SR45-5
TACAACGCATTTACGGCACCGCGTGGGGCGATAAAAAGCAACTTAAAGCGTATTTAAAGCGCCTTGAAGAAGCTGAAAAACGCGATCACCGTCGTATTGGTAAAGCGCTTGATTTATGGCATTGGCAAGAAGAAGCGCCAGGCATGGTATTTTGGCACAACGATGGTTGGAGCATTTACCGCGAGCTTGAAGAATTTGTACGTGAAAAATTACGCGAATATGAGTACGAAGAAGTAAAAGGTCCAATGATGATGGACCGTTCACTTTGGGAAAAATCAGGTCACTGGGAAAAATATTCAGAAGCAATGTTTACCACTGAGTCTGAAAAACGTGAATACGCAATTAAACCAATGAACTGCCCTGGTCACGTGCAAATCTTTAACCAAGGTTTAAAATCGTACCGTGATTTACCACTTCGTATGGCTGAATTTGGTTGTTGTCACCGTAATGAACCATCAGGTGCACTACACGGTTTAATGCGTGTACGTGGCTTTACACAAGATGACGCTCACATTTTCTGTACTGAAGAGCAGATAATGGACGAAGTGTCAGCGTGTATTAAGATGGTTTATGATACATATGAAACATTCGGATTTGAGAAGATTGTAGTTAAGCTATCTACTCGCCCAGAACAACGCATTGGTGAAGACCATATGTGGGATAAAGCAGAGCTTGCTTTAGCTGATGCACTTAAGCTAAACGATATTGAATTTGATTATCTTCCGGGCGAAGGCGCGTTTTACGGTCCTAAGATTGAATTTACTTTGTACGATTGTTTAGACAGAGCGTGGCAGTGTGGTACAGTGCAATTAGACTTTGCATTACCGGGTCGTTTAGGTGCTACTTATGTAGCAGAAAATAACGAGCGTCGTACACCTGTAATGATACATCGTGCTATTTTAGGTTCTATTGAACGCTTTATTGGCATTTTAACTGAAGAGTACGCTGGTTTATTCCCGACGTGGCTTGCACCAAAGCAAGTG
>NZ_JACJDN010000949.1:0-982 GCF_014163565.1 Pseudoalteromonas sp. SR45-5
TATTTTTAAATATTGGTGGATTAAAGGTATGCAAAATAGGATGTTGTGGCTCAAAGATGATCTAGATTCGAGAAAGTTAGTTGTATATCGTGCCGTCATGTTTTCGTTTATAACGCTTTTTGTACTTTTTGTATTTCAACCTTTTGGCACTTCAAGCGATACCGAGTCTTACAAGTTTCTGCGGCTTTTTGGCTATGGGTTAGTAACCTTTTGTGCTTTGCTATTGTCAGGTTTCATAGAAATAGTGTTACTTAAGTTTAAGCTAAGTAAATTAAACCGTTTAATTATTATTCCTATCACATATATTTTAATTACTGCGATATTCAATCATGGGTATTTTGTGGTTGCTGTACTTGGATCTTGGCATTGGCAGAATCAATTACTTTTTGTAGGGTATATTTTTTGTATTGGTGTATTTCCTCTTATTTTTTTACTTGTGGTAAATAGGCATGTAATAGATTTAACTAAGCCAAGTACAGTTAGCGTTGCTCAAGAGCAGTTGAGAGAAGTTGAGTTAAAGACAATTACTCTCAAAGGCGATAACAAAAACGACGAAATTAATACGGCTCCTCACCATATTTTATTTATTAAATCTTCAGACAACTATTGTGAAATAACAATACAAGAAGGAGCTTCAACTTCACGTAAACTATTACGTGTATCTCTTAGTGGTTTATTAAAGCAGCTTCCAGAAAAAACAATTATATTACGATGCCACCGTTCTTATGCGGTCAACCTGCAAAACATTCAACACTACAGTGGTAATGCTGGAGGGTTGCAATTATCGCTACATACAATTGATATTAAAATTCCTGTGTCTCGTTCTTATGTAAAAGTAATAAAAGATGCTTTGTCATTAATCCCAAAAACATGTTAATCCCCCCTAAAACATGGGCTTTATACCTCGTCTTGTAATTGAGACCTAATAGGTCGCTTTGTATTTTTACTATTGCCAAGATTAAGTTGAAATTTACAACTTAAC
>NZ_JACJDN010000094.1:0-8916 GCF_014163565.1 Pseudoalteromonas sp. SR45-5
TGCTATTTAATTTTCTAGGAGCTAATTAAAACTCATAGCTTATTTTGGCTGAAAAGTTACGCCCAGGTTGGGTGTATTGGCTAAAATCAGCACCTTGTGATTGACCTGCAATCAACTCAAAAGGTACATATTCTTTATCGAGCAAATTAAGTACACCTACATTTAGCTGCCACGCTTGCCATTCGTAGTTTGCGTATAAATCAACAACGCCGTAGCCATGTCCTTGCGTAGTTTTATTACCGTTTGTATCAAGTACTACATCCGATTGCGATTTAGCCAAACGCAACGCGGCGGTCCAGTTAATATTACCCTGTTCTGTACTTAACAATACTGAGCCATTTAACGGGCTAATGCTGGTAAGAGGCTGATCGGTTTCTTTATTTTCACCATCAACGTAAGCCACGTTTGCCTCTAGTAGTATATTTTCAGCTACATACATGGCAATTCCTGCTTCAACACCGCTTATTTGTGTTTCGCTAATATTTTGGTACTGATACAGCGTTTTGTTTACGCTAGGAATGTACGTTGGCTCAACACCCACTACGGCGGTTTCTATAAAGTCATCGTATGCTGCATAAAAAGCACTTAAATTTACACTAATATCGCTGCTGGCGTATCTTAGCCCAAGCTCAAACGAATCACTGCTTTCAGGGTCTAAATCGGCGTTTGGTAATATTTGATAAAACGGCTCAACGCCGTGGCTTTGATAGGCTTGGTCGTGTGGTGGTATTTTAAAGCCTCGTACGTATTGCCCGTACAACGACAAGTTATCATCCACTTGGTATATAGCACCTAGCTTAGGCGAAAAAGCAGATTCGGTAATATCACCAAGCTGCGCATCGGCGTATAGCTCATCATTTTTAGCCTCTAGGGTGTAGTAATCATATCGCACACCCGCAATAACTGACCACGCGCTATTATTAAACGAAATACTATCTTGTACATAAGCGCCAATTAAAGAGGTATCAGCCCCCGGGAATGCTTTTTGTTTTTGATCTGTAAAATCAATAGTGCCATCGGCTAAAATACGGGTTTTAAAACGTGGGCGGGTGGTGTCGTATAAGTCTATATCAATCCCGTATACCACTTCATGATCGGCACTCTCTGCGTTAAACCCTTTATTAAATACCGCTTTTAAACCTAAAATATTTTGCTCAAAACGATAGTCGTTATAATCGGTGTAGGTGCTTGCGCCACTAATTTGATCGCTTTGTTGCTCGTAACTACTATAAGACACTTGCCCATACCATTTATCAAACGCGGCGGTTGCTACTTCTGAATGGTAATCGAGCGCCAGTGACCAACTCGTGTCATCTTCTTCGGTTTCTTGAACAGCGGGGGTTATTACTTGCTCAGTTGTTTGATTAAAGTAATCAAGGGTGTATTTAAGTGTGCGTTTTTCATCAAGCTGTTGCTCAAATTTAACTAATAAAGCATCCGACTTAGCATCATAACCGGGTAAATTTTCGTCATAGTTTTGTACTTCTTCGCTGTCGCGGTGGCTATACACGGCGCTTACTGCAAAGTCGCCTAAGTCTTTTGCCGCAGTAATATCGGCGGCTACTTGATTACTTTGACCTTGATACCCAAGCGCCATTTTTACAAAGCTGCTGTTATTTTTTAAATAATCACTAGGATCTTTAGTGGTTATAACCACAATGCCACCAAGTGCATCAGAGCCATATAATGACGATGCAGCACCTTTGGCTACTTCTACTTGTTTTATACCTGCTACGTCAAAATAATTACGGCCAACTAAATAGCCCCCTCCGCCTGCATAACCATCGTTGGTGCGTCGGCCATCTTTTATAAATACAACACGGTTACCACCAACACCACGTACTGTAAGTGTTTGCGCGCCGGCGCCACTGCCTGTCGTTGCAATGCTTGGGTCGTACTTAAACATGGTTTGTAAATCTACAGCTAGCTGACGCTCTATGTCTTGCTCGGTAATAACAGTAACTGAGCCTGTAACATCTTTAAGCTTTTGCTCAAAGCGCGAGCCACTTACAACAATATGATCGTCAATTATGTTTTCGGCAATGGCAGTGCCCGAGCCGAGTAGTAAGGTTGCTATAGCAGTAAATCTAAACGCAGAGGGATTCATTTTAACTCCAAATGATAATAGTTATTATTTATGGCGGAGATGTTACAACTAAGTCAAAATAAGATCAATTAATTATGATAATCATTTTCATTTAGATTTAACTGGTTATAATAGCCAAAAAATAAAACCGGAGTGTGTAATGAAATACCTATTTATATTGTTTGCTTTAATGGCCCAATCTGCGGTTGCACAAGAGCGCGTTATTAGCGCTGGCGGCACCCTTACAGAAATAATTTATGCGCTAGGCAAACAAAATACCCTTGTAGCGGTTGATCAATCGAGCATGTACCCGCACCAAGCCACACAATTACCACAAGTGGGCTATTATCGCGATTTAGCGGCAGAAGGCGTACTTTCAATGCGTCCAACCACCTTGTTAGCGCTTGAAGGCGCAGGGCGTAGCCAAGCACTTAAGCAAATTGAGGCAACAGGGGTTAAGCTAATTCATTATAAAAAGCCGACCTCAGTTAACGAGCTACTTGAGCTAATTAAACGCCTTGGTACCGATTTAAACGCTAAGCAAAAAGCACAAACACTTATTACGCACATTACAAAATCGTTACCTGAAAAAGCAAAAGCGCCAACACACAGCGCGCTATTTATACTCTCAGCTAATGAGCGCGGGCTTGTTGCCGCCGGGCAAGAAACCGTCCCTAATTTATTATTTAGCTATGCAGGCATTACTAATATAGGCGCTACGTATTCAGGCTTTAAAGCAATAAATAGTGAAGTACTGGCTGTAAATCAGCCCGACTTTTTAGTAGCCCCAGCCCATGTTGTACAAAGCCTTGGCGGTAAGCAGGCTTTTTGTGAGCAACCGAACCTACGCTTATTAAAAGCGGCGCAAACCTGTAGCTTACTTGTAATGGATAGCCTACTTTCGCTTGGCATGTCGCCGCGTATAGCCACAGCAATTAATGAGCTTAACGAGTACAAAGCCCACTTATGAACACCCTAACATTGAGCCGTTTTAAGCCTGTAACACTTAGCCAAACCCATAAATGGATGCTATTAGCCTCTGTGTGTATTTTTGCTTTGGCGCTACTTAGCATAGGGTATGGGCCAGCAGGGTGGGATTGGCGTTTAGCCATTGCTTGGCTTGCGCCTGAGCGCTTTAATCAGTTTGATGCGCTGCAAATAAATGTCGTAATGCAAATACGTTTGCCACGCTTTTTGCTTGCAGTGCTTGTAGGGTTGGTGCTTGCTCAAACAGGCGCGTCAACGCAAGCGCTGTGCCGCAACCCATTGGCCGACCCATCTATTATTGGCATTAGTGCGGGTGCGGCTATGGTTGCTGTGGCGTTTATAGCACTTAGCGCGCAGTTTAATTTTAACGCGCAGTTGTATTTACCTTATGCGTCGTTTTTAGGGGCGCTTGGTGTTACCTCGCTGGTATATTTTATTGCCAAGCAGCAAGGGCAAATTAATATCACCACACTTATATTAGTCGGGGTTGCTATTAACGCATTAGCATTTGCGGTTATTGGGCTACTGAGCTTTTTTGCCGATGACAGTGCATTAAGATTAATAAATTACTGGACCATGGGCTCATTAGGCGGAGCAAGCTGGAGCACGATTATTCAAGCTGCGCCGTTACTGTTTATCAGCCTAATTGGCCTGTGGCGGTTAAAAGAGCCCATGAACTTACTCCTTATTGGCGAGTCACAAGCTCAGTACCTAGGGGTAGACACCAACAAGCTCAAACTATATGTAATTATACTTGTTGCACTAGGAGTAGGGGCGGTTGTGGCACTTACCGGCTTAATAGGGTTTGTTGGTTTAGTAGTCCCGCATATTGCCCGATTAATGGTGGGGCCGCATTTACGTAATATGCTGCCGCTTTGTATGCTAATTGGCGTAGTGGTATTGCTACTTTCTGACTGGCTAGCACGCATTGCCATAATGCCATCAGAGCTACCCATTGGAATTATTACTGCGCTTTTAGGTGCGCCATTGTTTATTTATTTAATCGTTAAAAATAAACGAGGTTGGTCATGATCGCATTTAACAACCTAAGTGTTGGCTTTGGTAACCATAACGTTTTAAACACCATTAATGGCAGTGCTAAACAAGGCCAACTTGTTGCACTACTTGGTGAAAATGGCGCGGGTAAATCAACCTTACTGCATACCTTAGCAGGAATGCATTCCTTTACAGGCAATGTACTTTTTAATGCTAAGCCGCTAGCCTCTCACGCTAAAAAAAGCCTTGCAACACAGCGCGCAGTCATGATGCAAGCTAACCACGTAGGGTTTGATTTTACTGTATTTGAGCTTATTGCAATGGGCCGCTACCCGTATGTAGAGTCATTAAAAATGCAAAGCGAAAAAGTACATAAATACGCCGCTATTATGGATTTAAGTAATTACTTAACTCGCCGCGTAAGTTCACTTTCGGGCGGCGAGCAACAACGTGTGCATATGGCGCGTACTTTAGCGCAGCTAAACGCCTTTACACAATCGGCCGAGCCAAAACTAATGCTGCTCGACGAGCCTACATCAGCACTTGATATGCGCCATCAACATGCTTTGCTCAGCTGCGTTAAAGCGTTTGTAGAGCAGGGCAACAGCGCCATTATTGCAATACACGATCTAAATTTGGCCAGCCTTTATGCAACCGACGCTATTTTACTGCACAACAAAAAAGTGCTGCAAAGTGGGCCTATAAACACCGTATTAACAGAACAAAACTTACAACAAATGTACGCCATGAAACTGCACGTAAATCCTCATCCTTATAACGATGCACCCATGGTTTTTTCTCAACGTCAGGAGTTTTTATGAGAGAGCAAGCATTAAACGATGCACGCACCTTGGTTTACAAAACCAATGCTGGTGTCATGTCGACCATTTCTAATAATTTACGCGGCTACCCGTTTGGCTCGGTAACCCCCTATATGTGCGACGAACAAGGCCGTGTTTACTTTTTTATTAGCGATATAGCCCAGCACACTAAAAATCTAAAGCACGACTCACGTATGAGCCTAACTGTGTTTGATGCCACCGACAGTGGCGATCAAAACGAGCACGGCCGCGTAACGCTTGTAGGCGATGGCTCTATCGTGCCAAGTGAGCAAGCACACACTTTACTTGATAACTATATTTCCCTATACCCCGAAGCCGCTAGCTATCGCAACGCGCACGACTTTCAATTATGGCAATTAGACGTAGTGCGAGTGCGTTACATTGGCGGCTTTGGCAAAATATTTTGGCTTGAACAAATCGAGTGGCAGGGCGAGGCAAAAAACTGGGATGAAAGCCAGCAGCAAAGCATGATTAACCATATGAATGAAGATCACCAAGATGCTATGTCGCTCATATTAATGCAGCACTACGGCGTAGCCGATAACACCCCTATAATGAGCGGCCTATTACCCACTGGTTTTTATATACAAAGCCAAAAGCGTAATTACTTTATTAATTTTAAAACCCAGTGCAACAGCCCGTTAGAGGTACGTAAAGCGCTGGTTGAGCTAACCAACCAAGCCCGAAATAACTAACCTAAATACATGACGACATAGTTAACCTGAGCCCTGGTTAAGAGATTCACTAACTATGTCGTTATTTTATAAGCAAGCTGTTTGCTCGCCTCGCTTGCCTAACGCTTTAAAAGCGGCTTGCTGATGTTCTTTTTGTACATAACGGGTTGGCAAAGGGTTAACCTGCAACTGATACCCACTTTGATTAGCTTGCACATTCGTTACCGGCGATATCCACACAACATTTAGGTCTGGCGCTAAACGCTTAATAACGCGCGCTATACCTTCGCCATTTTTTACATGAAAATCGCCCGCTATATGCATTACTTGCGCATCTTTATGATTATTTAAATAGTTAACGATAGACTCCCCCATGGTTTCATCCCAGGTAACTTGCGCAGCATAATAATTCTCGTTTTGACTCGGCGAGCCGTGGTGCATTGAGGTCATAAAACGTTGTTTATAATCACTGGGGGACGTATCAATAGCGGCTGCAATATAGCTCTGCTGTGTTTCATCAAGTTTATTTAGGTAGCTTATGCCTTGCCTGCCAATACAGGTGACTATATTTTTAGGGGCATTGGCAGCGATTACATCGCTATTGTTCGCTTTAGCCAGCTCTATAAGCGCTCGATAATCACTTTTGTAGTTAGGCCACGCTTGGGTGTTATCAATTAAGTATTGCTCACCAATTTCACCTTTAACATACTGGTTTAAAATAGGCTGATCGGCGCGGCTAAACTGCTCAAGCGACAGGGCAGTGCGTTTATTGACTCTACTTAATTGCTCAAATAACTCAGCCTGAAATAAATGCACACCCGGGTGCGTATGCCATTCACCTACTAAAACCACATCGGCATTTAATAGCGTGGGCTCTAATAATAAAGAGCTAACAGGCTTTGCTTGTGCATTATAAAGCGCAGTGTAATAAAGCGATGAGCTTTTATCAGGCGGCACAGTTGTTGTGCTACAACCACTCAAACCCGTAACTAACGCCAGAGTTAAGATAGACTTTTTCATACACACCTTCAAAACCTTTTAATGCAAATAATTATCAATATCATATATTTATAAAACCTATTAAGCCAGCCAAAAACAGTAAAAAATAAATAAGCAAAGAAGATCAAATAAGACATTGTAGAGTGCAATTGATAGGCAGTTATGAGCGATAACCAGTCATTCAAAGTTAATAGCCATCCGCTCAGTAATACTAAGAGAAAACGTCCCCTTTTTTATATGATGTAGTAACTGATCCTAAGCATAATATTTATAGCTGGCAATAACTTACACTATTTGCTATTAATATAAGCTCATAAAATAAGGACATTCTCGCGTAAAATAGGGAAAGTGTCCTCTGATAAAACTGTTATGTAACGGAGATAAAATGAACTATCGCATTAAAATTAGGCAATTAACTGACAACGATTTAGGCAGAGACTGTCAATTCCCAAATACAGACTCTGAAAATTATATTACTCATGTAGATTCACTTTTGGAAAGCCTAAGAGCGATTGAAACAATTGATACTGTAAATGAAATTGGTGGCACTATTATTATTGAGTCACAACTCACTGATAAAGATGACTTTTGGAGTTCCATTAAATTCTTATTCGAAGATGAGAAAGAAAACATTAAGTTCCTATCTGCTGAGCAAGTTGCATAACAAGAGCTTTAAACGGAATAAAAACAGTTGGTTAGGTTCCGCTTCGCTCCACATTATAACCAACAATTTTTATCCGCTAAAGCAGACGTTATGTGCCTTTGCATCAATCTTCAACTTGGGGGTTTTAAATGGGAAATTACGCTAACTTTGAACCTGACTTTATCCAAAGAACAATATCTTTGATAGACCAATATGATGAATTCATTACAGATGTAGAGTTTGAAAAACAGTACAATTACACTTTAATAATTAACTGTTTTCTTGGTTTAATTGTAATGCCTAAAGAAAGAATCATAAAGAATATTCCAAATGAAGTACTTTCTAATGAATTCAAAACTCATCTTGGACTAGAAAACTCTGAAATACATGATTCTATAAACGACCTCCAAAAACTAATTCATCAACTTCGTAATAGTGTTGCTCATTTTAACATTGAAGTAATTTCGGCAGATCAACATTTCACAGTCGACTACTTGCTATTTAGGCATCGTAATAATAGAGTTATGGCTAAAATTCCAGCTAGTAACATGAAAGCATTTCTAAAAAAATATGCGGACATTTTACTCAGTAATATTAATTCTTAATAAGTCGGCACATAACAAGGCGTTAGCCAACTAGCGATGTTTGTTAGTATTGCGGAGTAAATAAAATACATGCTTACTATCGAAGAACTTAATATTTATTCTCGGTGCACTACTAACGAATTAATTGACTATGTAAAAAGTAAACAGTTAACGACAACAGAAATGGATCTAGATTACCTGAGTTATGCTGAAAGAATGGAGTGTTTAGATAAACTACGTACTCTTCATCAATGGCTATTATTTCGTGAAGAAGGTTGCTTAGAGTATTTGATTGCTGAACATAAGTTCTCACGAGATAAGAGTCATAATTACCTTTGTGACTTTAGTATTAATTATAGTGAAGAATGGTCGGAAGTATTATCAAATTTTAATGAATCCATCGGAAATATATCTAAACAAAAAAACAAATTAACTCCTGTTCAGCGAATATTTCAAGTTATTTGTGATTATTTTCTTATAAGTATTATAATATTTATACTTGTCACTTTAGGCGTATCTAAAGCACTTTTAACAAACCCAATAGAAGCGTTTTTAAACCTTTTGGGCTTTTAGCTACAATGCAAAGTTGGCTAACTAGGCGCTTAAACGGAACAAAAAACAGTGGGTTACATTTCTCTTCGCTTCACATTATAACCCATAATTTTTGTCCACTTAACGGGCGTTATATTTTCAGGAGTAGTTGTGACTAAATTCATAGATAGCGCTATTTTATTAGCAATTTGTACTGCATTATTGTTTTCTTGGAGTACAGCGCATTACCATGGCTTTTTGATTGCAGCTCACCTAGATTCGGACCTGATGGAGCGAAGTTTTCACCAAGTCATTTATAGTGGCTTAATGTTGTCAATGCTTCCACTATTTTTAGTTTTATTTACAGTTTCTGCGTTACTTTATTCTTACTCCCATATGTTACTTCCTGAATATGTCAACTTTGTCCGTAGGAGCTATAAAGCAAAACGAAAGGTTGTAAAAACAAGGAAGTATTGGGTCGGTAAAAGGATCGCTCCAGAAATAGAAAAGCGAGAAAAAAAGAGGTTTAATAATTATTTTATCCTGTTTGGCATAGCTACCTCATTTTTATTAA
>NZ_JACJDN010000950.1:0-981 GCF_014163565.1 Pseudoalteromonas sp. SR45-5
TATATCTAGAGATGCACTGCCAAAGGTTACTCTGCCTACAGGTGTTTTTATTCTTAAAGCGCAAATAAAAGAAAATAACTTAAGTAGCTTTACGCTTGAAGATAAAACGACAAATAACGACTTACCTACAAGAATCCAATCTATCGACTTGAATATGCTGAGCACCCAAAGCCAGCAATCATTAATTAATTTTATGGCTTACAGACAAGGTACTGGTGATGAGATTGCAACACCTCATTATGAGGCCGTTGTTATGAGCCCTCAAAAGCATAATGCCTACGCTTTGCAATGGTTTTTAATTGCTGTTGCATGTGCTGTTGTGGCTATTTTTGCGAGTAAAAAAAGGACACATAATGAAAAATAATCCCCTTTTGTTGTTTGTGGGTTGCTGCGCTATCCCATTAATTTTGGCATATGGCGCATTAAAGTTTGATTGGTTGCCTACTGCAATTACTAATAATGGCGAGTTTTTAAGCCAAGAAATAAAACTTAAAAATTGGCCGCAAAATAATCCCAAACAATGGACTATCGCACTTAATTATTCAAACGAATGTAACACCCCATGCAGCGAACAACTCAATGCACTTAATAACTTATATGTGGCACTTGGTAAAAACCAAGGCAAGGTTGATATGGCTGTAATGGGAAGCCCCGACAATAAAAATCTACCATGGAAAATTATTACCGAGCAACAGAGTTTAAATCCTGCAAGTTTATATTTAATTGATCATATGGGGTTAGTGGTACTTGAATATCCCTTTAAGGTCGAGCCACAAGAAAACCGTTTAGTACAAAAAGGGCTATTAAAAGATCTAAAAAAATTACTTAACTATTCTCGTTCTAGCTAATTAAGTTCTCGTTCTAGCTAATTAAGTTGGAGTATCAGATGTATAAAAATTATAAAAACTTAGTATTAATAACAGGATTACTCGCTTTGATTGTAGTTGCTTTAGGTGCGTACACCCGCTTAAGTGATGCGGG
>NZ_JACJDN010000951.1:0-973 GCF_014163565.1 Pseudoalteromonas sp. SR45-5
TTTGCCATCAGCAATCGCTATAAGTTGAGCGTCCCACGCTTGCTGAGCAAGCGTGAGTAGCAAATCTGGGCCAATACCGGCTGGTTCACCCGGTGTAATAGCAATTCTTAGAGTCATATTTATTGGTCTATAGGGAAAATTTCAACGTGAGCTTGCTCGCGCATTTCTTGCTGCCAGTTAAAACTTTCTTCCTTAAATTTACGGTTAAACAACATGCCATGAGCACGGTTACGTTTAGCTAGTTCAGTTTTATCAGCTACACGTTTGCCAAGTAACTGTACAATATGCCAACCAAACTGTGTTCTAAACGGTTCGCTTATTTCATTTTCTTTAAGAGAAAGTAATGTATCTTTAAACGCAGGTACGTAGGTAGTTGGATCTGTCCAATCGTACTCGCCACCTTTAAGTGCAGAGCCAGGATCTTCTGAGTACTCTTTAGCAAGTTCACCAAAGTCGGCTGTTCCTGCACGTAAGTCTTTTGCAAAGCCTGCAAGCATAGAGCGTGCTTTTTCTTCACTTAAAATAATTGAAGGTTTAATAAGTATATGGCGTGAACGTACTTCAGTTGTTTCTACAACTTGTAGACCACGAACGTCTTGTACTTTAATGATATGAAAACCAGCACCAGAGCGAAGTGGGCCAACAATAGCGCCTTTCTTTTGGCCTTTTACTGCTTCAGCAAAAAGCGATGGCATTTCGTTAATGCCCATGTAACCAAGTTGCCCACCTTCAAGTGCTTTTGAGCCGCTTGATGATGAAATAGCAATACGCTTAAATTCTTGGCCATCGTTTAATAGCTCAATAACTTTATCTGCACGTGTTTTTGCATCAGCAATTTCGTCAGCTGTCGCATCGTTAGGGATATCTATTAAAATATGACCAATGTCGTACTCTTCAGCACTTTGACCTTGGGTTTCCATAATTTTTAAAAGGTTATCAACTTCTTGTTCGCTAATATAAATACGACGATCAA
>NZ_JACJDN010000952.1:0-970 GCF_014163565.1 Pseudoalteromonas sp. SR45-5
CCAACTTTATTAACTACACGTGCCGCCATTGGCACAGCCGATACACCTGCCGCCCCAATTAATGGATTTATAGGCGTTTTAGATATTCGGTTAAGTCCTTTTGCCATAAATACGCCAGATGCCGTACCAATTGCAAAAGCCAGTGCGCCAAGCACTAAAATACCAATCGTCTCAACAGTTAAAAACTTATCTGCAGCAAGCTTTGAACCAACAGCTAAGCCTAAAAATATAGTTGTAACATTGATGATTTCGTTTTGAGCACTGTTACTTAATCTATCAACAACACCCGACTCTCGCATTAAGTTACCTAAACAAAACATACCTACCAGCGGTATAGCAGCCGGTAAAAACATAGCCGTTAAACTAAGCACCATAAGTGGAAAAATAATCTTTTCCTTTTTAGATACTTTGCGAAGCTCTGGCATTTTTATTTTACGCTCTTCTGGGGTTGTTAGTGCACGCATAATTGGCGGCTGAATAATTGGCACAAGTGCCATATATGAATACGCAGCTACTGCTATTGCGCCTAGTAAATCAGGTGCCAGTTTTGATGCTAAAAATATTGCTGTTGGCCCATCGGCACCACCTATAATGGCAATAGCCGATGCGTCCTGTAGAGTAAATTCAAAACCTGGCACATAGTTAAGTAATATAGCGCCAAACAATGTAGCAAAAATACCAAACTGTGCAGCCGCACCTAATAACAACATACGTGGGTTTGCAATAAGTGCGCTAAAGTCGGTCAGCGCCCCTACTCCCATAAATATCAACAGCGGAAAAATCCCCGTATCAATACCCACATAATAAACGTAGTACAAAAGCCCACCTGGGTCTGACAAACCTGCCACTGGTACATTTGTTAAAATTGCACCAAAACCAATAGGTAGTAATAATAGTGGTTCAAAGCCTTTAGCTATCGCTAAAAACAGTAATAAACACCCTACCGCAATCATTATTAACGATGGGATTG
>NZ_JACJDN010000953.1:0-968 GCF_014163565.1 Pseudoalteromonas sp. SR45-5
TAGCTGTTCTATAAATATTTTAGTACTTTTGTTTTGCTCTATATTTTGTGTAGTTAACTGCTTAACAATATCTTGAAGGGCTGTACTTATTTGAGCTGCCTGCTCATAACTGCTTTCGCTTCTTTCCATGGTAATAACCTTCTCGTTGGTTACTTCTAATATATGCGGGAACAGATCTTTATAGCGCCCGTACAAAGCATCGTTATCAACTGGCATATTTTTTATTAAAAGGGATACTTTGGGGTAATTAATTATAGTACTACTACCAATATCAACAAATCGTTGAGCTTGTCTGTGTTGCTCCAGCAGCTCTTGCTCTAACGGGCAAACACCACTTTGCTGGCTGTAAAAAACACCTGTTCCTTGATACCAAAACACAACCACAACATCTAAATTTAAAGGAGCAAAAAAGGTAAAAAAGTGTTCACTCAACGATTGAAAGTTATTAACGTGATAGCTTTGTCCAACGTAGCGCATTATACGGCCCATATCGCCCGACTCTGTCATCGCTATTTCCGCTGTTTTATTCGCTTTTGCTATATCCAGTTTTAGCTTTGCACATTGCTGTCGATATTCGTAAAGCACTTTTATACGCGCTATTAACTCTTCTGCGTTAAAGGGCTTAGTGATGTAATCAGATGCGCCAACACTATAACCTTTTACCCGATCGCTTAACTCTATTTTAGATGAGAGAAACATAACGGGAATATCTTGAGTGCTTTCACTGTGCTTTATCGCTTTACATACGTCATAGCCTGACATACCTGGCATTTCAATATCGAGTAAAATAATATCAGGGTTATATTTATTGGTTAGCCTTAATCCTTCATCGCCATCTTTTGCATGAATTATTTTACAAAACCCTGCTAAAGACTCTTCAATTATATGATGAACATATTTGTCGTCATCAATTGCTAATACCAACTTTGCCATGCCTTAATCCATTTTAATAGGTGTGCTAAAAGCAT
>NZ_JACJDN010000954.1:0-966 GCF_014163565.1 Pseudoalteromonas sp. SR45-5
TATATGCCCAGGCCCGGGCTTGGTTCAATTAGTATCTCTTAAAATGGAGTTTTTATTGTTTTTTGCAGCCGTGCTAGGCGGTATGTGGTTAGCCAAAAAAGTATAATATTTGCTGCCGACTAAACTCGGCAGCTACTTTTACCCAAACAAAGGTACATAACTTGCTGCAATATATAAAACTATATTGAACAGGTTTAAGTTATGCTAAATAAAGCGCTGGAATTTTCTAACAGCACACCTTGGTTAGGCGCAGCGTCCTCCCTTTTACTTATAGCTATACTACTGTTTTTAATTCGTTTTTTTGTAATGTACTGGCTAAAAAAATGGACTTCAAAAACCAAATTTATATTCGATACTTTACTAATAGAGTCAATATCTAAGCCGCTAACACTGTGCACAATTATTGTGCTACTCACCATTTTAGAGCACGACACTTTCATTATTGGTACTTCTATTTCTCAACAGATCCCTTTTAATAGCATTAATATTGTATTAGCTCTGCTTGCACTTATTATGTTTTTAGACCGCTTTATTATTGGCACTATTAATTACTATGGTAAACAATCTGCCGTGGTTTTTAATTCAAAAAGCATAATTAAAGGCGTGATACGCGTTACATTATCGTCAGTGGGATTACTGGTTTTAATGGGCACGTTAGGTATTTCTATTACACCTATTATTGCCTCGTTAGGTATTACATCACTAGCTGTTGCCCTTGCTTTGCAACCTACCCTTGAAAACTTTTTTTCTGGCGTGCAGCTAGTAATAGATAAACCTATAAGGGTGGGTGATTTTATTGAGCTTGAATCTAAGGAGCAAGGCTTTGTTGATCATATAGGCTGGCGATCTACATGGGTTAAAATGCTACCCAACAATATGATTATTATACCTAATAGCCAATTATCTAAGTCGCGTATTATTAATTACTTTTACCCTGAAAAAGAGCTAAGCGTACCTGTTGATATA
>NZ_JACJDN010000955.1:0-965 GCF_014163565.1 Pseudoalteromonas sp. SR45-5
AACTAAGCCATCGTTAATTCTTTTTGGTAACGTTTTTATGTAACGAGATAAAGCGATCGCCGCTTTTTGGGTCGTATCATCACTACTGGTAGACACACCATCTGTAATTTTTAAACTATTATCCAAAAATATCCATATATTTTCAGGTAAAAAGTAGTGATTAGAAAAAAAACCAAGTAAATTCTCGGTCAACGTCTTACTTTGATTAACGTCCCAAAATATTGGGGCCGCGAATAACATTTTCCACTTTTCTAAACTGTGTCTACCTAAAATATCACTATAAAGTTGTTCTAAAGCAAGGTTGAGTTGGGGTATCGTGTGAATGATTGAAAACTCAACAGGCTCGTCATTTGTATTATGATTTGGACTAGCTTTAAGTTCAAAAAAAACTTCAGCCTGTGTATTTTCAATATCAGTATCTAGCTGTGGCTGATCATCCTTAAGTAATACATCATCAAGTATTATTGAATTATCATTATCATTTTCAGCATCGTCACTTTTTGAAATTTCTTTTAATGCTTGATCATACGCTTTACGTAACGCTTTAAATTCTTCAGGGAATTCTGCGGGCGGCGTTTTTTTTAATAACTGCGTATATGCTAATTTTACGGCGCGTTTATCTTGTGTTGGCTCAATACCTAACACTATCCAATGGACCATTTAGTTTACTCTTATATTGTAGGCACAAATAATAAAATGCATGTTAATAAGACATATGCAAAAACACTTTTATACGCTCTTTTGCAGCATCAATTTTATGATTATCATGAGTTTCTAACGCGCGCTCAAAAAGCCCAATAGCTTCACCTACTTTTCTGCGCTTGTCGCCTAAGCCCTCTTGGAACATACGCTCAAGTTTCGCTTTAAAAGAGGTGTTAGCAAGTTTGTTTTTTGGTAATATTTTTAAAGCTTGAAGCCTTGCAAATTGCTCTTGCAATTGATTTTGGTCAAGCTCTTTAACATTC
>NZ_JACJDN010000956.1:0-965 GCF_014163565.1 Pseudoalteromonas sp. SR45-5
GATCCTAATTCGTATCAAGCCGGTCGCATTCCAGGCTCAGAAGCACTTTCTAACGGTAATATCGCACAATTTATGATGGAAAAAGAATTCGATCAGCCAATTATTATTGTCTGCTACCACGGTATGAGCTCACAAGGCGCAGCTAGCTACTTAGTTGAGCAAGGTTTTGAAGACGTTTACAGTATGGATGGCGGCTTTACAGCTTGGGAAGCTGCTTACAGCGAGAAAGTAGAGCGATGATAGAGCTTGGCAGTTTAAATAACCCGCGCGCCGCACAGGGCTTTATAGATTATTTAAAAAGCCAAGGTTTACAAGGACAATTAAGCTCCTCAGATGGTAGCAATGTCATTATTAGTGTTGCGCCTGAGCATTTTCATCAAATACAACCTTTATGGGCCGAATTTACACAAAACCCTAACCATGAACGCTATCAACAAGCTTCATGGGATGTAGGTAGCACACAATCGCCGCTTAAATACCAAGGGCAATCACTTAATCTAATGACGCGATTTAAAGCGCTTAGCTGGTTAAATCAAACCGTAAGTATTGTAAGCGTTATAATTTATTTTGCTTTTTTACTAGGTGGTTTTGAGACTATTTACACCATGATGCAGTTTAAACCTACGCAGCCTTTAAGTTGGTTAACGCCCGCCCTCGTACATTTTAGCGCGATGCATATAGTGTTTAATTTAATTTGGTGGATGTCGCTTGGTGACAATATCGAAAAACAATGCGGAAAACTCACCCTAATAGGTTTGTTTTTAGTAACTGCACTTATAAGTAATTGGGCACAATACTTAATGGTTGGCCCCAATTTTGGCGGCTTGAGTGGTGTGGTGTATGGGCTACTTGGTTTTTGCTGGATTCATAGCTTTTTAAATCCTAACAAGCCTGCGCTTGTAAGTACGGCTATTGTTGGCTTTATGTTGATTTGGTTAGTGCTTGGGTTTGCTGATGTATTGTTT
>NZ_JACJDN010000957.1:0-965 GCF_014163565.1 Pseudoalteromonas sp. SR45-5
CACTTTAACCCAACGCTGATGTTCTTCCACATCCACGGGATCGAATGTATCTAGCTTTTTTGCATCAAAGAACAAGCTTGATTTTGCATTTACACCTAATCGGTCAAAAATCACTTTTCCTGGTAAATTACTTATTTCACAAAAAAGAGTTTTTACATTTTTATTAGAAAAATGGTCTATAAATGCTTTTTGCGATGCTGAATTACCATTGAATACAATAGCAACTTCAACTTCTTGGTAGTTTAATTGAGTCAAAGCAAGACGATCTCTTATCATCGTATAAACTTTCTTTGCATGTGCCACAGATTGACTACCACGGTAAACATAGGTCAGATTTGAAAAATCAGTTTCTGGAGGCATATCATTGCAATTGTTGGCTTGCTTTTCGTTTTCATTAAATAAAAAAACTTCAAAGTCTTTCTTTAAAAAACGGTAAACAGAGTACTTTGTGGTATAAAAAAGAAACGACTTCCCTTTTATACCCTTTGCTAATCGATAGAAAAATGTAGCTCTATCAAAGTTATCAACATAAATAACTATCATTTCAGTTTCCTTTACAACCTACCCACTGGCGGAGGCGCTTTTTTATATTCTTCATATAATAATTCATACATATTATTCGATAGTGAGTCCTGCGTAGTTGATTTAAGTGCGAGTACGCCAAATACAATTACATTTTGTGGTAACAAAAATATTGTAAATACCATTGAGTAAACAAAAAATCGATTAATAAAAATCCTCATGTGTTCGGCTGCAAGTATTACTATGGGTAAAAAGAAAAACATCCCAAAGTAAATGTAACGCTCAGCAAGCGTTCTTGAAAAAACAGCTAAAAATAACACAGGAAACATATATAAACTTACGTTGTACAGCATTTTGATTGCATATTCTTTTTTATCTATAAGCTCTTCATTACCGTATTTAAGTTTAAATTTACTTATAAAAACTTGACGAACCCTATACAT
>NZ_JACJDN010000958.1:0-964 GCF_014163565.1 Pseudoalteromonas sp. SR45-5
CTACAGGAGTGGATTTAAAGGCATATGAAATAAAAGCATTAAACTCACTATCAGGTCAGGAGATAATTAATAGTTACCATAGGTACGAAGCATATATTTTCTATCGTCGAGCTCACAAAGAGAACCCTGAAATATGGTTACAATATGAGAAATTAGTAAAACTACTGATTAAACTAAGGAGATAGGATAAGGCTTTAGAGCAATATCGTGGAATTGGATTTCGTATCACTCAACCTTAGCTACCGGCCGCTTAGATTAATAAACAAGTATATCTAAGCCTTTATTGGCGACCAAATTTAACAGCTTTAAGGAAGCACCATTTGGGGACTTGCCACCTTGCTCCCAAGCTCTAACTGTTGAAGCACTGGTATTTAAATAAGCGGCGAATACCGCTTGGCTAACATGAGCGTGCTCACGAATTGCTTTAATATGCGCGGCATCATATTGCTCGACTTCAGGCAGACACATTGCATCAAACTTCCGCATAGTTTGTCTATCCATAACACCGGCATCATTTAGCCCTTTAGCTGTATCATGCATTACGCCTAAAATACTATTACTCATGATTTTTTACCTCTATTAGCTCGCCTTCATTAATAGCTATTTTGAGTTGCTGCTGTGAATAACTTAGTAACTCTTTCGCCATTAACTTTAGTGCCTTTAATTCTTTTTTATCGATATTGTCTCGTTGGTTTTTAGAAAAGCCAAACATAAAAAATGCTTTATCCGCAACTTTAAAAGCAACTATGGTTCTATAGCCACCTCGTTTACCCTGTCTTTCGCTGGTGCTCGCTTTTTATAAACATGAGCACCTAAGTCCCCATCGTTAAGTCCGTTTTCTAAATCTCTAACAGCATCAATTAACACCTTGTCAGGTAAGCCCTCTTTTGCAGCCCACTTGTTAAACCATTTTGATTTAAATATACCCATAAATATCACACCACCAACTATGACACTTAGTATT
>NZ_JACJDN010000959.1:0-963 GCF_014163565.1 Pseudoalteromonas sp. SR45-5
ATGTATCATTCTTGATGATAATGATGAGTTTAACGCATCAATACTCGATAGAGTGCAGCCTAAACTAATCAATATATTTCAGCTCTTTGGTCGCAATCAACATCTAAAAATGAGAATAAGACGCTGGCAGTTGTAATTATTTTAAACGAGGGTATATGCATTACCATTCTTCCATATTGATCCATACGGCATTTGTATCAGAGTTTGAACTTGGCAATAGATAATGTTCTTGATTATTTAAGCGCCTGATAACTGGCATTTCAGAGCTTAAAAAACCAGCTTTATCTGCTACGAAAAGCCCCGGAATCCTACCTCTAATAAATGGTTGCCTATCAGATTGAGTGTAACTATTATAAAAATCACCAGCGCCTAAGCAAATATATATAGGTGAGAGCATAGTGATATTAACCTCACTATTTCGATCAGTTCTAGAATGAAATCTACTCCCAAAAATAGAAGTTAAACTTGCATCACCAGGGGTTTGCTCCCCATCAAGCGGGTAAACTTTGAATAAATTTCTAGCCCCTTGATTTAGTTGGTAAGCAATTGTATTTGTCCAAGTTGTATCACTATTGTTTTGTTTGCCACACATAGATATATATGTCGCTGGGTCGTTTGGGTAATTCGAGATGAAATCACCAGTGAACAGATACGGCATATAAACAGTGCCAAGATCATTTCTAGATGCTATGTCTGTAGAAAATGAAAAAAAGTGGAACGCTGTTGCAGTCGCTAATAAAATCCAATTTGTCGGTAAACGAGTTCCTGATCCATAATCACCGCTGAAAGCAAAATAGCCGTTTGCATTTTCATAAGTATCACTATCTATAGCGTTCTGACCTGAACGCAAATATACCTTTTGATCATCATTATCATTTGAGCAATAGAAGATAGAGAACCCACCGCTCCCTCCATTACTTTCATCATTTTTAACTACTAATCTTGGTGAGTCTGTTGGAGCTG
>NZ_JACJDN010000095.1:0-8916 GCF_014163565.1 Pseudoalteromonas sp. SR45-5
TCCCAAAATACAAGCGACGTTTGCCCCGTACTCGCTTAAATTTGCCCAGTGTATATTACCTATCTTGTATTTAGAGGGGGGCTTGCGCGGTGATGGCGGGTTAAACAACGTAGCATCAGACCGTGGTGGCCTTACAAAATACGGCATTAGCCAGCGCGCATACCCAAACCTAGATATTAGAAATCTAACCCTTGCCCATGCTGTACGCCTTTATCACCGTGACTACTGGCGTGCTATGTACTGCGAGCAAGTCCCCGCAGGTGTTGATTTTATGCTGCTCGATGGCGCAGTACAGCACGGCTCACCTGCCATGACCCAATTAATCCAGCGCCTAGTTAACTCAAAGCCTGATGGCCGCATGGGGCCAAAAACTCTAGCCGCCATTTTAGAGCGCCCATTCCTTAGCCTCATTGTACTGCTTAGCGTAAACCGTGGTCGCAAGTACGCCCGTATTTGTGCAAACGATATCCGCCAAAAACCAAACTTAGAGGGCTGGTATAACCGCCTAGCCCATGTAACCGAATTTGCAGTGAACCAGCATAACGAGGTGGCCTAATGGGTAAAAATTGGGATTGGTCATATCAAAAAGGCCGCGAAAAACGCATGGAGCAAGAAGTAGATGCGCGCATGCACAACATGCCATTCGACCCCCGCAAAATACCAATGCATAGCCACTGCGGCACCATGCAAAGCCACTTTAACAATGGCTGGCAATCTGTTCGGGCTGTAGATATTCAGCTGCGTGTAGATGGTCAGCAAAGTTACAAAAAAGCCCGCGTAGCGCTTAAAAAACGCTTTGGAGAATCCAATGGCCGCTAGAGTAAAACCACTCACTACAGCACAAAAAACCGCAATTAAAGAGCTGGCGCTTACCTTAGTGTTTAGCGAAATAGAGCAGCATGTAGTAAAGCCAAGCTACGAAGAGGCAACAGGTAAAAAATACGACTCACAACACCCCGAATCATTTACCAACAAAATGTTAGACAGCAATCCCAAAGCTAAACAGGTGTGGCAAGCGTTGCAAGACGCAATTAAAAAAGAGCACAAGCGCCAGCACAGGCTTTATAAGGAGGATGACAATGGCAATTAAAAACTGGTTTAACGTGGTCGAGCCGATCACTAATTTAATTGATGATCTGTTTACTAGCGACGAAGAGCGCCAAGCTGTTACCAACGAACTTAAACGCATTGAAAACGCAGCACAAAGCCAAGTGTTAGAGCTTGAGGGCAAAATTGTCGAGCTACAAGGCAAAGTGCTAGAGGCTCAATCGCAAATTATTACCGCAGAGGCCAAAGGTGAAAGCTGGTTACAACGCAATTGGCGGCCAATCACCATGCTTACATTTTTAGTGTTGGTGTGCTTTGACTCATTTGGTTGGTTGGCTTTTCGCTTATCAGCGCAGGCATGGGATTTACTCCAACTAGGCATAGGTGGCTACGTTATTGGCCGCACCGTCGAAAAAGCAGCACCAGGCGTAAAGCAAAGCATTAAGAACGTAATTGAAAAAGTAAGGAAGCCAAATTGAGTAAACTCGACGACGCACAAAAAATAGAGCAACACCTACTAGATGCCGCGCTATCCATTCAACGAGAAAAATCAAACAAACCAGGTGCAGAGTTTATGCACTGCCAAGAGTGCGGCATTGATATACCAAAACAGCGCCGTGAAGCAGTTAAAAACTGTAGCACCTGTGTTGATTGCCAATCACTCATTGAAATACAACAACAGCATTACAGGCATTAGCATGGAATTTATTTTGGAGTGGCAAAAGGCATTTATAACCGTTTGTTTAGCCATAGTTGGCGCTGGCGCACTGGCATGGTTACGCAGCACTTTTGTGACCAAAAAGGTGCATGAGGTGTTAGAAAGCCGTTTAAGCGCCGTAGAAAAAACAGTAGAAGACCTGCCCAATGCCGACGACCTACACGACCTTGATAAACGCCTAATAGAAGTTAGCGGCAAAATTGATGGCCTAAATCCACAGCTCACCGACCTAAAACGGTTAACCGACTTATTAATGGAAAACGAACTTAGAGGTACGCGTAGTGGCGATAGTTAACGACAAGTGCCAATGCGGCGTAAAAATCACGGTACTTACAAAGTCGGATAAAACCGAGGCTTGTTATAAAAACATACCCGCTCAGGTTGTCACCACCGACGATTTTAATACAGGCATAACCGATTACACGCTGTATCGATGCATGAAATGCGGCGAACCAGTAGAAGAAACCGTGCCAGCCCTTAAGCCCCACCCATAGGAAAAAACACCATGGCATTTTTAGAAGTCCAAGCCGAGCACCAACGAATTAGCATATTAATAACGCTTAAAGAATCCGCCGATTTTGGCGCTAACACCAGCATGCTAGCCGATGTACTACAGCGCTATGCACTAGGTTGCAGTCGCGATCAGCTTAAAACCTTACTCAATTGGTTAGAGCAAAACGGCTATATAACACTCGATAAACTCAGTGCTAACACGTGGGTAGCCCGCATTACGCAATCGGGCATAGACGTAGCCGATGGCATTAGTGTTGTTCCTGGCATTAAACGTCCAGGGCCACGAGGTTAAACCATGAGCGACTCAATCCGAAGAGGCCAGCCCAGCAAAGTAGACCTGCTACCCGAAGACATTAAAAAGCAGCTTGACTCAATGCTCCGCGATAAACGCTTTAGCCAGGGCGAAATACTCGACGCCGTAAACAGCCTTATTATTGAATCGGGCTTAGACGACGGCGCAACCATTAGCCGCAGTGGCCTAAGCCGCCATGCACAAAAAACAGAAGCCATAGGTCAAAAGCTGCGGGACCTGCGCGAGTCAACTAAAGCGCTTACCGCAGAGCTTGGCGATAAGCCAACGGGGGACACCACCAAGCTTATTTTAGAAATGGGCCGTTCTCAGTTGTTTCGGGCTATGCAGCAACAAATGATGAACCCCGACGACGACGCAGCGGTAGACATAGACACCATAAAAGACGCCATGCTAGCAGCCCAGCGCCTAGAGCAAACTGCCATGGCGGCACACAAACGCCAGCAAGAAATAGAAAAAGCCTACGCGCAAAAGCTCGCCAAAGACCTAGACCAAAAGGTTAAAAACGAAAACTTACCGCAAACCGCAGACGACATGCTGGCCTTTTTCAAACGCGATATTTTAGGGCTAAAGCATGACTAGCACAGCGCAAAGCGTTACCCAAACCAACGAGCTACCGCTTAGTAAAGTGGCAGGTTCGTTAGCGGTTGCCATGGGCACCGACATACTTTTTGGTTATCAAAAAGCATGGATGGAAGATAAAGCAATAATAAAAATTGCCGAAAAGTCACGCCGTACAGGGCTAACCTTTGCCGAAGCGCTCGACGACGTACTAAGTGCTTGTGCCAGTAAAGGCGCGCAAAACACCTATTACCTTGGCTCAGATAAAGAAATGGCTAAGGAGTTTATAGACGCCTGTGCATTTTGGGCGCAAAAGCTCAATATGGTTATGGGCGAAGTCGAAGAGGGCATATTTGAAGAAAAAGACCCAGACGGCACAAAGCGCTCAATCAATACCTTTGAAATTAAATTCCCTAGCACCGGTAAAAAAATAGTAGCGCTAAGCTCTAACCCGCGTAACTTGCGAGGCCGCCAAGGCAACGTAGTAATAGACGAAGCGGCATTCCATGACAAGCTAGACGAAGTACTAAAAGCCGCCATGGCATTGACCATGTGGGGCGGGCGAGTACGTATTATTTCGACCCATAACGGCGTAGATAACCTATTTAACACGCTAATAATCCAAGCCAGACGGGGTACTAAAAAGTATTCAGTGCATCATATTCCGATTGATAAAGCGCTAAAACACGGCCTATATAAACGTATTTGTTTAGTGAGTGGGCAAACGTGGACGCAAGCCAAAGAAGACGAATGGCTTACTAATCAAGTTGATTTTTACCCCACAGCCGATGCCGCAAACGAAGAGCTTTACTGCGTACCAAGCCAAGGCGCAGGGCAATACTTAAGCCGCCGCTTGCGTGAACGTGCCCTAAGCGATGAGTGCAAAGTACTGCGCTACACAGCCCCTACTGATTTTGAAAGCTGGACCGAAGAGCAGCGCGTAAAAGACGTAGCCACTTGGTGCGAACAAAATATAGACGAGCTTATAAGTAGGTTAAATCCTGATCTAACTCACGCTTTTGGTGAAGATTTTGCCCGTAAAGGCGATCTGTCGGTATTCAGTATTGGTGAAATAAACCAAGACACCAGCCTAACCGTGCCCTTTATGGTTGAGCTGCGCAATGTAACCTACGAGCAGCAAAAGCAAATCATGCTGTATATTTGTGCCCGTTTACCAAAACTGCGCGGCCTAGCGTTTGATGCCACTGGTAACGGGGGTTACTTAGCCGAAGCCGCAAGCCTTAAATACGGCACCGAGCTAGTAGATAGCGTGCATTTATCACAAGCTTGGTATCGCGAGTGGATGCCAAAACTAAAAGATTATTTTGAAACCGATAATATAACGCTACCAAAAGATCAGGACGTACTAGACGACCTAGGCCAAATCAAACTTAAAAATGGTATTGCTCAGGTAGATAAAGGTAAAAATACGGGCACCGATGGCAACAAGCGCCACGGAGATAGCGCCGTATCAATCGCTATGCTAATACGTGCCGCTGAAATGGACGGCAGCGCCATCGAATTTACGCCACTACCAAGCAAAGCCCAGCAAAGTGCTAACAGCTTACGCCCCGATCACAGTGACGACCTAGCAAGCGATCGTAAAGCAGCATGGTAGCGCGGCGATTTAGGATTTTTTATCAAGAGATATTCACCGCCCAAGTACAGCAATTAGACATAACCGCCGCCAGTTTAGCCAAGGCCCACCAACACACCTTAACGCTTGATATATACGTGCTAAGCATTAAGCCCATCATTAAAGTTAGAGTAAACCCATGAACAAAATAGTAGATATTCACGGCAACCCAATTAAATCAACCGACTTTAAGCAAGTACAAACCGATCAGGATAGCCGCATTGGCATGCTAATGCGTCAATTTGCTGAACACCCAAGTGAAGCGCTTACCCCTGCTAAGTTATCGCAACTATTAAAAGACTCAGAAGCTGGAAACTTAGCAGCCATGGCCGACCTAGCCAAAGACATGGAAGACAAAGACGGCCACCTATTTAGCGAACTAACCAAGCGGCGCAGAGGTTGGCTTAAATACGATTGGTCAGTAGAGCCGCCGCGCAACGCGACTCCACAAGAGGAAAAAGACGCCGCAGCAATTCAAGAAATATTAGAGGATGCCACATGGCTAGACGACCTGCTTTTTGATTGTAGCGACGCAATACTAAAATCGTTCTCAGCGAATGAGCTTACTTGGCAATTTGACGACGGAATGTACCTAGTATCAGGCTATGAATTTCGCGACCAAAACCTATTTAAAACCCACCCCGACAACCGCAACCAGCTTATGCTGCGCGACAACAGCTACACAGGCCAAGCACTCAACTCGTTTGGTTGGTGTGCCCATGTTCACCGTAGTAAATCGGGTTACATACACCGCACCGGTTTAACCTCAACGGTGGCATGGCCTTACTTATTTAAAAACTATTCAATACGTGACCTTGCAGAGTTCCTAGAGATTTACGGCTTACCGCTTCGTTTAGGTAAATACCCCAATGGCGCAAGTGATGATGAAAAAGCCACTTTGTTACGTGCCGTGCTTAGCATCGGTCATAACGCAGGGGGTATTATCCCAAAGGGTATGGAGATTGAATTTCAAAATGCCGCTAATGGGCAATCAGACCCGTTTGAAGCCATGATCAAGTGGTGTGAAACCACCCAAAGTAAAGCCGTATTAGGCGCAACGCTCACCAGCCAAGCCGATGGTAAAACCAGCACTAACGCCCTTGGTAACGTGCATATGGACGTACTAAACGACATAACAGAAAGCGATTTAAAACAAGTAGCTAACACCATTACGCGCGATATTATCTACCCAATGCACGCGCTTAACTCTAAAAGCTATTCAGGCACGCGCCGCATTCCACGCTTTAAGTTTGATACCAGCGAACCCGACGACATCGCATTATTAGCGCCAGCACTTAAAATACTTACCGAAGTTAACTACCCAATACCGGCTAAATGGGTAAGCGAAAAAACCCAAATACCATTACCTGAAAAGGGCGAGGCGATATTAAGCTTAACTCCAGTAGCAGCAATAACAGAGCCATCCACAGCACTTAAAGGCTTTGCTGCGCTTAAAAATGAACCGCAAAAAGACAACGCCGATTTAGTAGCCGAGCAGCTGGCCACTCAAGCACAAACCCACTTAAACAGCATGAGCGACGCTGTAACCGAGCTGATTAAAAATGCCAGTAGCCTAGAAGAAATACGCGACGGCATACTTGAATTAGAGCCACAAATAAGCACAGAGGGCTTTACTGAGCTAATGGCAAAGGCTATGGCAGCCAGTGAGTTACTGGGCGCGCTAGAAGTGGATGAGGGCCGTTGAATGGCTGTTAGATACGGCTCGTTACCATTTGATGATGGCATTAACTTTTTTCGGCAAAAACTAAATACCCCAAGCTCTGGCTGGGATGATGTATGGCAAAACGCTCATAACCGCGCGTTTATGGTTGCAGGCGTAACCAAAGCCGACATGCTTAACGACTTTTACACCTCAGTAGACAAAGCTATAAGTGAAGGTAAAAGCCTGGGCTGGTTTCAAAAAGAGTTTGATAATATTAAAGCGCGTTACGGTTGGGAGCATAACGGCCAGAGTGCATGGCGTAGCCAGTTAATATACGAAACCAATATACGGCAAGCCTACAACGCAGGGCGTGAGGGGCAAATACAAGCACTTAAAGCAAGCCGCCCTTATGCACTATACAAGCACGGCGATAGCGAAAGCCCGCGCGTACTGCATTTAAAATGGAATAACCTAGTATTACCGGTAGATGATCCATGGTGGGACACCCACAGCCCACAAAACGGCTGGGGCTGTAAATGTAAAAAGTTTAGCCTAAGCGAACGTGAGCTTAAGCGCCGTGGCCTAACCGTAGGCACAGCCCCCGATAATGGTAATTACACCTGGACAAATAAAAAAACAGGCGAAGAATTTGAACTACCACGCGGGATTGATCCGGGTTTTGACTACACCCCAAAAAATACAGCCCAGCTAACAAGCCAGGCTAAAAAACAAGTGGCTGACAAGCCACCGCTTAAACAGCGCGTAGCAGATTATCAAGCAAGCCGCATTGTACCATCGGCTTACAGCACCGCTAAAAACGTCACCGCGCTAAAGCTCGACCCATTACTAGCAATGCTCGATAGCGAAGTACTTAGCGGCTTAAACAGCTTTTTAGACGCCAAGCAAACTAAAACCCTGTTTGTAAAAAGTAACGAAATGAGCGCAGGTTCTAAAGCAAATGCAGCCATTCGTAGTGACGTAGGCGAGTACTTAGGCGTAGACGACTTTTACGCCCGTATGCAATACGCCACCCGTAACCCTAAACGGGTAGGCGGGTTTACCTCAGTGGGTTTTGAGCACGTAGTAGTAAAAGTAAAAGCCAGCCAAAACCTAGCCAAAGTAAACATGCAAGCAGTGCAAGACACCGCAGCGCTTACCGTCAAGTTGGCAGCTAACAACGCAGGGAAATACAGTTTTAAGCACAATGGGCAAATCTTAAAACGCGATCACACAATATCAGATACACTTAATACACTGGATAAAAACGAAGCCCATGCAGTGGTAGCCACATGGCTACACGAACTAGGCCACCAAGTGCATTACTATGCAGGCGCACCTGCCTTTTTAAAAAATGCCTTGCCCGTAACCTATTACGGTGCCGTCAATAAGTACGAAGAATTTGCCGAGGCATTCACCGCCTGGGCGCTTGCCCGTAACGAACTTAAAAAATGGCAACCGGAGCTTGTAAGCTGGATAGACCAACTAGTAAAAGATGCCGCCAAATCACAGGAAAAAAGACGATGAAATTAATCGAACAAGCGCAGCAGCTGCTAAGGCAAACCCCGTATACCATACAAACGTGTCGCGAGTTTGCACAGCTTGAGCAACAAGCCAAAGGCAAAGAGGCCAACCAAATAGCCGACCTACTCCCCGCGCTTATTGCAGGGCTAGACCAGCAAACACACCTAGAAGCATTTAACGAAGGGTTAGTGTAATGGCAGGTGCTAAAATACAAATAAGCACCCAAGGCGCACAAGCAGTAAGCGGTGTGCTCACCCAACTGGTAAAAAACTTAGACAATCTCGCGCCAGCGTTAGGCAATGTGGGCGAGCATTTAATGTTGACCCACCGTGATCACTTTGACGAGCAACGCAGCCCAGATGGCGACCCGTGGCAGCCACTTAGCCCAGACTACGCCAAGAGTAAAAAAAAGAACAAAGATAAAATACTTAGGCTAAACGACATACTGCGCGACACGTTCGCTTATAACGTAGGGGACGAATCATTAGAGTTTGGCACAAATATGGAATACGCTGCTATCCATCAATTTGGTGGAACTAGCGATATGATACCCCGTTTAGCCGCCATATCAGCAAGGCCGTTTTTAGGCTTGTCACAGGATGATGAGAAAGAAGTTATTGAGATCATGCATGAATTTCTTATATAGTCTTGGAAAATTATTTAAAAAATTAGGTTAAGGAAGACTTTTGGACGTTTTAGAGCGGAAATTAATAAAATTAAAGAGGCTGATTCAAAGTGTTCAGTCATCAAAATTAGTAAGATCAGATAATACTCATAGCCTTGTTAAGGGTATTAAAAGGCTAACTGATAATATGTCAGAGACTGTACATCAGCTATCAATTCCGATTTTGCAAGATGGAAGACTTCCTGAAAAAGAAAATATGGAGGAGCTTAATGAGTTTAAATAGTATGAATATTTAGAAAAATTAGAAAAAATAAAAATTAAT
>NZ_JACJDN010000960.1:0-958 GCF_014163565.1 Pseudoalteromonas sp. SR45-5
TATTTAAGCAACCCGAGTTAGCGGCAACGCTAAAGCGTATCCGTGATAACGGCCAAGATGGGTTTTATATAGGCGAAACTGCAAATATTATTGCTAAATTTATGCACCAACATGGCGGTATAATTAATCAAGATGATTTAAAAGGTTACACCGCTAAATCACGTACACCTATTAAAGCGAGTTGGAATGGTTATGAAGTACTTACTTCTCCACCGCCGAGTTCAGGTGGTATTGCTATTTTACAGTGGCTTAAAATGTATGAGCTACAAAAACCAGATGCGGGCTTAGCGCATAACTCTACTCAGTATGTACACTTACTTTCTGAAATAGGTAAACGTGTATTTGCAGATAGGGCGGAGTACTTAGGCGATCCTGATTTTTTTGATGTACCAGTCAACGCATTAACTAATATTAACTACCTCAAAGAGCGCAGTAATGGCATTTCGTTAACCGCTATCTCGACTACCGAAAATATTAAACCGGGCCTTAAAGAAAGTGAGCAAACTACACACTTTTCAATTGTTGATAAAATGGGTAACGCTGTCGCAAATACCACCACAATAAACTTAGGGTTTGGTAGCGGTGTAGTTGTTGAAGGTGCAGGGTTTATTTTAAATGATGAAATGGACGATTTTAGTGCCAAACCAGGCGTTATGAATGTGTTTGGTGCAATAGGCGGCAAAGCTAACGAAATACAGCCGCACAAGCGTATGCTTAGCTCTATGACGCCTACAATACTCCTTAAAGACAACACCGTTAAAATGGTGACAGGCTCGCCAGGTGGCACAACGATTATTAGCTCTGTGTACGAATCTATCTTAAATGCGGTAGAGTTTGATATGACTGCAGAGCAGGTTGTAAATAGCCCTCGTTTTCATCATCAACTGTGGCCTAAAAATATAATTAGAACACACATAGGTTTAACCGATAGCGTAAAAGCAGAGCTTACAAAAATGGG
>NZ_JACJDN010000961.1:0-954 GCF_014163565.1 Pseudoalteromonas sp. SR45-5
TTGTATTGCAGGTACATTTTTGGGGGTTGTTTTAAGTTTTTTCTTTTTAGTTTTACGTTTCTTTTTAAAGCAAAATTAAAGTGCTTATAAAAGCTTAAAACTATATTTTATGGGTGTTTTTGAAAAAGCGCTTGTAACATTATGTATTATTGTGGGTAAAAGTTATGAGCACTGAAGAATCATTAGTAAGCGTAGTAATTCCAACGTTGAATAGAAGTACAATGCTTATGCGTGCTATAGAATCTGTTTGTCAGCAAACTTATAAGAATATAGAAATTATAGTTATAGATGATTGCTCAGATACACCTGTTCAGCTGGATAATTATAATGGTAGTTGCCCACTAACTATTTCGAGAAATAAAGAAAGACTTGGTGGGGCTGCTTCACGTAACCGGGGGGCAGAACTAGCCAATGGAACTTATATATCTTTTTTGGATGATGATGACTACTACTTCGAAGATAAAATTAATTTCTTAATACATAAGCTATTAGAGCAGCCTGAACTAATTGCTGCTTTTGGCCATGTAAAAGGGAGTGGATTAAAACCAAAACTGTTACAAGATGATACATTCATCGCGAGTTTTAATGCAATTGGTGGATTACATACCAATGGATCATTAATAAAAAAAGCAGAATTTGATAAGATAAAGTTTTTAGAATCATTAGCAAAATATCAAGACACTCAGTTACATATGGAAGTGATTAAGTCTCAAAAAGTGAAATATTTTAATCATCCAGTCGCTTTTTGGAATAAAGATCATGGTGAAGGCCAAATAACAGATCTAAAAACTATAAAGCAACACATTAAAGGCTTAAAGGCTTTTATTACTCTTGATATATATATGAGAAGCATATACAAGCTTTCACTACCGGAGCACTTATATTTACTTAAAAATAAGATTTACCTTTTAAGTAAATGCGATAAAAAAACCTTAGTTGAAAATGATATTTCGT
>NZ_JACJDN010000962.1:0-951 GCF_014163565.1 Pseudoalteromonas sp. SR45-5
CAATAAATTAAATAATTCTGGAAAACATGCAAACTCCTATTCGTGGCCTTCGCTCTTTTTGCTTTGCCGCAAGAAGCCTAAGTTTTAAGCATGCAGCTAATGAGCTGTACTTAACGCCGTCTGCGGTAAGCCATCAAATAAAACAACTTGAAGAACAACTTGGTATTGAGCTTTTTCAACGTAAAACGCGTTCAATTAGCTTAACTACAGCGGGTAAAAACTTTTTTGATGCTGTGTCTCCTATCATCACAATGTTAGAGAGCACCATTAATGAGTTTAGTCAGATGCAGCAAAATACAAATTTGACGATTACCCTGCCTGAATTTTTTGCCAGCGAACTACTCATGCCTAAATTAAGTGAGTGGACCTCAGAACACCCTAATATAAACCTGCAAATGGACACGCTTAAAACACGCAAAGAATTAACGCGTCATAGCGATTTATCTATTGTATTGTCCTCTGGTAAACCTACTGAAGGGTTAGCGACTGAGTTGTTTAACCTTGAATATATTCCTGCATGTAATAAAAAATTGCTCGATCAGTGGAGGGACGATCATCGTCAAGCCCTTAACCAAGTTCCGCTAATCTTGCACAAAGCTCGCCCTTGGGCTTGGCATCAGTGGGCCGAAAAAGCAGGGATTGATGACTTTTCTCCTTCGCAGATTATTCAAATAGATAGCATGTTTGGTGTAGCGCGTGCAGCGCAGCAAGGCATGGGCATTGCACTTATTCCACTGCCTATTAGCCAAAGCTGGCTAGATGAGCAATGGCTTTACAAATTATTCGAACAGCCTTTAACAACTAAAGATAAATACTATTTAGTGCAGCACGAATCAAACACGCCTAATCACCCGCTTGATTTATTTGCGAAGTGGGTTGTAAATACGTTTAGAAAAATTCAAGAATAATCCCCTATTAGGCGAGTTCAGTAATACAACCTACTCTGTGTTG
>NZ_JACJDN010000963.1:0-950 GCF_014163565.1 Pseudoalteromonas sp. SR45-5
TAAATATCAAAAGGTGGATTAATACATGCAGAACTACGAGAGGATAAGGTGGGAAAGTTGTAAAAAATTAAGTAGCTTTAATCTGTCTGCAAATATAGACAAATTAAAGCATTTTTATTAAAAACAGTTTATAAATTAGTCGCGAAAGTTTTTAAACTGAAAAGGCTGACCTAAATCGGCACTGCGTACTACCTGCATTGCCTCTTGAAGATCGTCACGCTTTTTACCTGTCACACGCACTTCTTCGCCTTGAATAGCGGCTTGTACTTTAACTTTTGAATCTTTAATGGCTTTAACCACTTTTTTGGCCATGTCTTTTTCGATACCTTGTTTTAACCCAACGTTACGAAATACATTTTTTCCTGCACGGCTAATATCTTGAAGTTCTAAACTAGCTACATCCATACCGCGCTTTGAAATTTTTCCCGCTAAAATATCGAACAACTGCATAACTTGAGAGTCAGCTTCTGCTTTAAGCTTAATTGTTTTATCGTTTAGCTCAATAGATGCATCAACGCCCCTAAAATCAAAGCGAGTCTCTAGTTCACGGTTTGCGTTATCAACCGCATTTTTAGCTTCGTTCATTTCTACTTCAGATACAATATCAAATGAAGGCATTAGTATACTCCTAACTATTTAATCTTAATTTTATGTGGCAATTATAACGCTAAAATTATAAATCTTTACATTTTTCTGCATCTTGTTCAGGTGCGATACTAAATTAGTTTGATATACTTGCGCCTCTTTTTTAAGCGATTTTAGGATTTGTCGTGACAAGGCGTGTTTATCAAGCAGTTTTTTTAATCAGCATAGTGGCTTTCACCTTTTTATTTGCTAAAGAAATAAAAGGTGGCGTTGTAAATTTATTCCCTCATGTTGATAAAGTCGCCCATTTTGGGATTTTTTTTATATTAGCCATAATAATGGATAAGGCTTTTAAGCTTCCTTTA
>NZ_JACJDN010000964.1:0-941 GCF_014163565.1 Pseudoalteromonas sp. SR45-5
ATTTATATTTTTTATATCCTTACTATCAACCTTACTTTTACAGTTTGGGCACGCAACGTTCATTTTAATCCTTTAATTCGTCTTTATTAATTTCTCTTAATACTCTAAAACCAATTAAGTCGGCTCTTGCATTTATAGTAAAGCCCATTCTTAGTGAGTGATGTACATGCGGCTGTGGCATAGTCCAACTAGCACCTTTCACCGTTCTATCATTACAATCACCAGTTTTATTTGCAGCAGTAGTACCCGTTACATTGTTATGATTATCTACATAACAGTCTTCCACCCATTCAGATACATTTGAGGTTACATCGTATAAACCAAAAGGGTTTGGCTTTAAAATAGCTACTTGCCAAGGGTGTCCTAAATCAGAGCCTTTTGGGCAACCACCTAAATCTCTATCGCAGTGGTCAATGCCTTGTTTATACTCATTACCCCACCAAAACTTACTACTTGTTCCAGCGCGAGCAGCATATTCCCATTCAACTTCGCTTGGTAATCGATATGTATAGCCTGTTTCTTTGCTTAGCCATTTTGTATAAGCAACGGCATCAAACCAAGATATATTGATCACAGGTTGCTTACCACGACCCCAACCCTCATCGCTTGGGCAAGAGCGTATGCCGGTTTTACAAAATTGGTCATATTGCGCAAAGGTAATTTCAGTTTCACTTAGTGCATAGCTATCTTTTACTGTCGCTTCAAAAATTGGCGCTTCATCTTGAAAAGAACGAAAGTTTTCACCACCTATGGTGCCTGTACCTGGCGGTATTATTACCATATTAGGCGATAATTCACCGTTTTTGAGTGTGTCTTGTATATAAGTAACTTCATGATTAGTGAGTTTGAAACTAGACCAGCTAATATTAAAAAAGCCAACAGAAAACCCAATCAAAACGACAATAACAATGAAATATTTAATTTTTAATCTAGGTAACATA
>NZ_JACJDN010000965.1:0-932 GCF_014163565.1 Pseudoalteromonas sp. SR45-5
AGCAAACAATATATCTAAGTCGTCTTGCTCTTCTTCTGTTTTCTTTTTAAGTGCGCTTGCATTAGAAGCCCGCAGTTCAACACTAATTGCTTCTAAGTAACCTTCAACTTCTTGGCGTTTTGTTGTTACATATTCATCGGTGTATGTAACTGCATTGAGCGTTGCCTGTGCTTTTTCAAAATACTGCCTTGCAGAGCCAACCATACTCGCTGAGCGGGCAGATAAGCCACGTTTTATTTGGCTTTCGATATTAATACGCAGTTGTAGTTTTTCAAGACGTTTATCTTCTAAAACAAAAACTTGGCTATCAATACGACCTTTATTATGTTCAGAGCGTAAAATTGAGCGTAATTTTTTAATACCTTGAATTAGGCCAACAAGCTGCTTGTCATTACTCGGTAGCGTTAGGGCTTCACTGCTGTTGTCTAGAACTGCATTGGTGAGGTGCGTTTTAGCCTCACCTAAGCGGCTTTTGAGTGCTTTGGATGTTGGCGAACTAGTAACCATCGTGTTTAATGCTTCGTAAATACGGCGTTGCAATACACGGATTATATTTTCAGAAAGAGGTATATTGGCACTATTCATTAGTGCTTCTTCTGTTTCTTCTATTATAGCTTTTTGTTTTGTTAGCTCTTTGCGGCGTTCCGCTTCTTGTTTTTCTTTGTGTTGTTGTACAGCACTTACCCAAAGTGCAATCACAATCAATGCAACTATAAGCACTATTATAATAGAAACGATCATGGTGTAATTCTCGGATATATAACCTAATTATTTAATCTTACATTAAATATACGTTAACAGGGTAGCTTTGCGCCGATTAACTTAAAAAATACACCAAAAAATTGATAGGTTGAGCTCTTTATAAACCGTAGTCACCCTAAGGGCTTATAAACTAAAGCTGAATAAACATCGCTACCTCAAGCATATTTATT
>NZ_JACJDN010000966.1:0-932 GCF_014163565.1 Pseudoalteromonas sp. SR45-5
TTTTAAAGACAATATTACTTGTGACGATACTATTGTTGCGTTGTGCTTGAATAACAAGAAATGCACCTAAAACAGGAAAAACAGCAAAGTAACCAGGCCAAGGTGTATCTTTTGAAATTAAAAAGTAAGAGCCTAAAATAAGAGTAATACCGGTCCACTCTACTAACTTTTTTTGCTTATCTTTAATGCTAAATGGATATAGGTATGCAACCCCACCTAGCATCATTTCCCAGGCACGTGATGGCAATAAAAAGTAAGCACCTTTGGACCATTTATAAGTAACTAGAACACAAAATACAAACCCTAAAATAGTGCTAACTAACACTACTTTTTTCATCATTTCTATAGATATAAATTTATATAGGGCAACGAGGACTAATGGGTAAGCAATATAAAATTGCCATTCAACAGATAATGACCACGTATGTAATAACCATTTTTCGCTTGCTAAGGCATCAAAGTAACCTGATTCTAGCCAGTATGTTACGTTTGATACAAAAGTAACACTGCTTGCGGTATGTTTTCCTAATGCTTTATAGTCTTGAGGGGTAAGGTAAAACCAGCCTAAAATTAATAATATAATGCACAGAATGGCGAGCGCTGGAATAATCCTATTTGCGCGTGCAACATAGAACCTTAAAATAGAAAATTTTTGTTGTTCTAATCCTTTAAATATTATCCCAGTCATTAAAAAACCAGAGATAACAAAAAATACATCTACACCTGCAAATCCACCAGGCATCCAAGATGAGTTAAAATGAAATAAAACAACTGCAATGACTGCTATGGCCCTCAAGCCATTAATATCTTCCCTGAACTGCAAACTAATATTCCTTATTTGATATAAATTCTTTATAAATGAGACGAAGCAACAACGCTAGTAAATTAATCATCATTAATTTTATGTATTAGCTCAGCTTATTTAGATACTA
>NZ_JACJDN010000967.1:0-930 GCF_014163565.1 Pseudoalteromonas sp. SR45-5
TAAAATACTGCATCCACCAACCAGGCTGCTGGCGTATAAAGGACTTAACTTGCTGTTTGTAATGTGAGAGCTTATCATTCATACAATTGACTTGTGCTTATATAGTTTTGATTATAATAACAATCAGCGCCATAATTTACAGCACTAACGCTCGTAAACAGGAATTCAAATGAAAAAACAAACATTACTCAGTGTTTCAATGCTTGTAGTAACACTTACTTTAACTGGCTGCCAATCTGCTTATTATTCTGCGATGGAAAAAGTGGGTGTTCACAAACGCGATATTCTTATTGACCGCGTAGAAGAAACCAAAGACTCGCAACAAGAGTCACAAGAAGAATTTAAATCGGCACTAGAGCGCTTAACGACTCTAATCGATTTTAATGGTGGCGAACTACAAGACACTTATAATCAGTTAAACGACGATTACGAGTCGAGCTTAAATGCCGCTAACGAAGTGTCAACTAACATCAATAAAGTAGAAGACGTGGCAGAAGCGCTATTTGATGAGTGGAGCGATGAGTTAGAGCAATACAAAAGCGCGTCACTTAAGCGTGAAAGCAGCAAAAAGCTAACCGCGACTAAGCGTCAATTTGATCAGCTATTACGCTCAATGCGCAGCGCAGAGAGTAAAATGGAGCCAGTATTAACCTCGCTTCATGATAACGTTTTATACTTAAAGCATAACTTAAATGCACAAGCGGTATCGGCTATTAAAGGTGAATTCACTAACCTTAAGCGCGATATTCAATTGTTGATGAACGACATGAACAAATCGATTGCCGATTCAAATAAATTTATTGAACAAATGAATAGCGCTGGCTAATCATTTGTTACTTTAAAAAGCCTGCTTAGCTGCAGGCTTTTTTATGTTAAAGGGAATGCTAAAAGGGATTTACAATGAAACGCTTTTTAATCGCAGCAATACTC
>NZ_JACJDN010000968.1:0-926 GCF_014163565.1 Pseudoalteromonas sp. SR45-5
ATTTTTTTTTTATCTTATTTTAATTATTCTTATTGGCTACTGGTTAAATAGCCTTTCGCATTTTATTTAATAACTCGTAGCATGCTTTATACAACAGTATTTCCATGTCTTCGTTATGGTACAAAGGACCCCAACGAAAAAAGCCTCTTAAGCTAAATTTTTTAGCTATGAATTCGCGCCACGTAACAGATTTAGAAACGCTGAACGTTTTAATCGTCTTATTGTGTTTAATATTATACAAGCGCGATACTAACTTAACTTTTGGTCGCCAAAATAGCGGAATAATAGCTGTATCAAAATCTATAGTGAATGCATCACCACCATGCAAAGTAACTATAACAACATCTAAACCAATATCTGACTTTTTAGGCTCTTTAATAGACGAAATACTGTGAAGACAAAAAATATCTTCAAGCTTCTTGTGCATATGATCTTGTAGGTAATCCCCCGTTATATAAAAAAACGACTCTATTTTAGAAAAATGGCTGTTATTAGCTACAGCTAACGATCTCAAATAAACATTCGGCTTTTCAGAGCTAAACCAATCGAATAGCAAATTCAAATTCCTTTTTACTTATGCCGAATAAATAGGCCATAAAGTTGTTATCTAAGGTTAGGGTGAAAAAAGCAAAAACCAGCTGTTTATGTTCTGCTTTACGATTTTTTATTATGCTTAATTATTTTACTACGTAATTGAACCCCAAGTAACGTCCCTAATAAAACAGCAATAACATGCAGCAAAGCCGAAACCAAATATACTAAAGGCTCCATTGATATCTCTAATAAAATGTATAGTAAGGCACCGACACTTAGATTAATAAACCAATAAACCGCCATAACTAAAAAGGCTTGTTTATAGGGACTCACTGTTTGCTTATAGCCTAAGTAAAAATACACGATTAAAAAGGTTACAAATCCGAGGACGT
>NZ_JACJDN010000969.1:0-925 GCF_014163565.1 Pseudoalteromonas sp. SR45-5
GTTAGCATGTGCCTCGACTTTAGCAATACAGCTAGAGCATAAAAAGCAATGTACATAGGGAAGTCTTACAATGAAAAAATTAGCAGTTATTATTTCGATCATTTTATTATCTAGCACTGCGGCTGCTGCAGACAGCTATAATTCAATTAGTAACCTAAGCTACAAAAATAGCGATAACAACGATACTGTTGCTGTAGATTCTATTTACTACTTATCTCCTAAAAAAACTTTAGGTCCGTACGATCAGTTTGAATACATCAATAAACAAACTAACGTATATGGTGGCTACGCTGATGACGACTTTGGCGATTTAACATCGGTTGGTGGTGAATACTTTATTAATGAATTTGTTGTTGGCGCATCTTACGAAAACCTAGACCCAAATTCAGGTTCTAACAGTGAGCTTTATAAACTGACGGGTGGTTACTTTTTCAACCCTGATTTACTTGCAAAAGTAACACTAGTTGAAAACAAAGACGGCGACGATTTCGCATTATTTGATTTAGCTTACAACTACATGCTAAACAGCACAGATTACGTAGGTGTTACACTTACATCAGACGATGATTTTGATTACCGTGCAGTTGCTGCTAAATACTTTATTGATTTACAGCAAGGTAACTACCTTACTTTTGAAGGTAAATACGAAAGCATTGATGACGCAGAAAACCAATGGGTAGCAGAAACTAACTACTACTTCTCAAAAGCAACATCTGTATTTGCTAACTACAACAAGCAAGACACTTACAGCTTTGGTGCTCAACACTTTATCAATAAAAATATTGGTGTAAAGGTGGGTTACGAAAACAACGCTGATGATTCTGATAACGATGCGTACTTTGCTAACATGCGTTTCCAGTTTTAATTAAGTCCCGTACTTAGTTAATACAAAAGTAATATCAAAAGCCCGCTAAATTTAGCGGGC
>NZ_JACJDN010000096.1:0-8908 GCF_014163565.1 Pseudoalteromonas sp. SR45-5
GTTTAAAGTTAAAACAAAATGTTTTTAATTTAGCCGTCAATATACTTTTATTTAAATATTTAACTCTATTGATCTACAAAGGTTTGCCCAAACATATAAGAGTTGGTAATCTAATTTTAGTTAAATTATCGAAACATACACGTTTCACTTAAAGGAGCTCTACAATGGCGTTTAATCAATCGTACAATACCGCGAAACCGGTAATGTCTACCATTGAAACAAACAAGGTACTTAAAAACACCTACTTTTTACTAGCTATGACACTTGCATTTAGTGCAGTTACAGCCGGTATTTCAATGGCACTACAATTACCTTACTTTATGGGAATTGTGTTTACACTCGTTTCGTTCGGTTTATTATTTGTTGTAAATAAAAAAGCAGATACAGCATCTGGTGTATTTTGGGTGTTTGCTTTCACAGGTTTAATGGGGGCAGGCTTAGGTCCATTGCTTAACCATTATGCTGCATTACCTAATGGCCCAATGCTTATTATGCAAGCCTTAGGTTCTACAGCGCTTATCTTTTTTGGTTTATCTGCTTATGCACTAAATACTAAAAAAGACTTCTCATTCATGGGTGGCTTTTTAACTGTTGGCTTAATCGTTGTGATTGTAGCAAGCATCGTTAATATTTTTATTGGCAGTTCATTGATGTTTATGGTGCTTAATGCAGCAGTTGTACTGATTATGTCTGGTTTGATTTTATTTGATACAAGCCGAATCATAAACGGTGGTGAAACTAACTACATTCGTGCAACTGTGTCTTTATACCTAAGCGTATATAACTTATTTACTTCTTTGCTTGCTCTACTTGGCGCAAGTGATGACTAATTAAATAGTTCTGTTAAAATAGCCCCTTTATTGGGGCTTTTTTATTGGAATTGTTTTGGCACGCTTTGTTCTTTCATTACATACACCACCATCCGATCACGATACCACGCAACGCATAGTTAAATTTGCGAATGCATGTTTAGCCCAAGGGCACACCATTGATGCTATTTTTTTATACCAGCAAGGTATTTATCATGCATCTACCCACTTTGATTTATCCTCAGACGAACTTCAAATTTCAGCACTTTGGCAGCAACTCGCTGATCAAAATTTAATGCTGTGTGTTACCGCCGCGCAAAAGCGCGGGTTAGATATTAAAAACACAGGTGTATTTAAAGTCGCAGGGTTAGCTGAATTTGCAATGCTTGCAAGCGACGCAGATAAATGGGTGCAATTTAAATGATAAACGTATTAGTAATGAGTCAGTGCAGCCCATTTGACGATTTAAATATTCGTGATGCACTAGATATGACATTGATATTTGCTGCTGTTGATCAAAATGTAAGTTGGTTGTTTAGCGGCCCCGCCGTTTTAGCTTTAAAAAAGCATCAGCAACCAAACAATATTGGCTTAAAAGACTTTTTTAAAAATATTAAAACACTCGAAATATATGATGTTGAAAACATTTTCGTGTGTGAAAAATCATTGCTTGATTATGGTTTAAATAAACATGATTTACTCGTAGAGGCAAAAGCTCTTAACTTTAGTCAACAACAAACACTAATTAAAGCGCAGCAGCATGTGGTGAACCTATGAGTACGTTACATATTTTTTCTAAGCCGCTTAACTATTACTCGGCAAATCAGCTAGAGAACTTAATTTTATCAGGCGATAAGGTACTACTTGTTGGTGATGCCTGCTTTGCAAAAAAACAATTTAGACAATTTGCAGATACACTGCTAATACTTGAACAAGACGCGCAAGTACGTGCAATAAAATTAGCAGATAACGATAAAGCAATTAGCTATGAAGACTTTGTGGCACTCACTTTATCAACTAACCAATCCATTACGTGGTAACTCATGCTTGAATTTAACAACCAACAGATTGAAACCGACAAACAAGGCTACTTGCTCGACCATACTTTATGGTCAAAGGAGCTGGCAACTGTAATTGCTACTCAAGAAAACATCACACTTAGTGAGCAGCACTGGGAAGTTATTAACTTTGTTCGTGGTTTTTACATTGAATATAACACCAGCCCGGCAATTAGAATGCTTGTAAAAGCAATGGCTAAAGCACTCGGTGAAGATAAAGGAAATAGCCTTTATTTATATAAATTATTTCCTAAAGGCCCAGCCAAGCAAGCAACAAAAATTGCCGGATTACCAAAACCAGCTAGGTGCATATAATGAGAGCCAAATCAGGCAATAATCAAGCAACACAAGCCAAGCCAAAAAGAAGTACTGGGCGTACTTATTCACGCAGTGCACTTAACAAAACGCCATCTGGTAAAAGAGAAGTAAAGCCGCAAATAGCATCTAAAGACAGAAAAATTGTGTTATTCAACAAGCCGTTTGATGTGCTATGTCAATTTACGGATGACGCAGACAGAAAAACGCTTGCAGAGTTTATACCTATTAAAGAAGTTTACGCAGCAGGAAGGTTAGACAGAGACAGTGAGGGTTTATTGCTTTTAACAAACTGTGGGAAACTACAAAACACCTTAACTGCTCCTGATAAAAAAACGAATAAAACCTACTGGGCACAAGTTGAGGGTGAACCAACGAGTGAATCAATTAATGATTTATGTAATGGCGTAGAACTTAAAGACGGGCTTACACTCCCCGCTAACGTTAAAATAATTGATGAGCCAACAATTTGGGCGCGTAATCCCCCTGTACGCGAGCGAAAAGCAATCCCTACCACTTGGCTAAGTATTACCATTAATGAAGGTAGAAACAGACAAGTTCGTCGAATGACCGCGCATATTGGACACCCTACACTTCGCCTCATCCGTTATAGCATTGGCAACTATACGTTGGATGATATTAATTGTGGTGAATACAAAGTAATTAAGGGCGTAGTTGATGCATAAACCGCATGTCACGGTTGCAGCAATAGTAAAAAAGCAAAATGAGTTTTTACTTGTAAAAGAGCGCGATAAATTTACAAAGCAAATTTGTTACAATCAACCTGCGGGTCATTTAGAGCAAAATGAGACACTTGCACAAGCTGCAAGCAGAGAGCTACTAGAAGAAACAGGCTTAGCGCTTGAGCCAGTCGGCTTTTTAGGTGTGTATAATTTGCATGCCGAAAATGGAGTGCACTATTTGCGATTCTGCTTTTTATTTGAAGCGCCTAATAATATAAAAGCACCAACACCAATAGATTCTGACATTATCAGTGCTAATTGGCATACATTAGAGCAAATAAAATCATTACCGCTTAGGAGCCCTTTAGTGCTCAAGTGTATTAACGACAGCCTGAATCGACCAGCGTTAAGCTTAGAAACCATTTACAATTGATTTACTCAGAGCTTAGCGCTATACAATTACGCCCTTGTTTTTTAGCATAATACAGGGCGTTATCAGCGGCTTTAACAAAGCTGACTTCATTACTATTTGTATAGTTGCTGATGGTATTAATACCCATACTTATAGATAAAAATCCGGTAAAGCTATCCTGGTGAGCAATAGCTAAGCTTTCTACAGCTTTTTGTATTTGCTCAGCTATAAACAACGCTCCTTGCCTATCCGTTTGTGGAAGTAAAACAACAAATTCTTCTCCACCATAGCGAGCCACAAAATCTTCTGGGCGACTAACCGTTGAAGCAATTTTTTGAGCCACGTCATATAAGCACGTATCGCCCGCTACATGCCCATACCGGTCATTAAATTGCTTAAAATGGTCAATATCAATAATAATCATCGATAGCATGCCTTCGCATTCTTTTGCTCGTTCAAACTCATGCGTTAGCTTTTCATCAAACCGACGCCTATTCGCAATTTTGGTTAATGCATCCAAAAAGGCCATATCCCTGAGTATATCTTCTGCTTCTAAGCGCTCTGTTGCATCATTAAAAACAGCTAAAAACTCTTCACCTATATCAATCCCTGAAATTTCCATCATCACTTGTGAGCCATCACGACAAGAAACTCGATAGTTATTTGCGGGTATGTCGTTATTGTTACTTAGTGCCTTTTCAAGTGAGTCTTGCCACAGCTCTTTTGCAAGTGCTCTGTATTGGGGATCTGGATACGCTTTTTCCCACCATGATTTAAGATTTGGCACATCTTCTACTGTATAACCAAAAACATCTACAAAACGTTGATTAACTTTCAAAATATCACCCGTCTTGGCACATACATTACATACTGGCATTGGCAAAACGGTAAATAACCTAGCGTAGTGACTTATCTCATGTTTGCGCATAGGGTTGAGTGTACTTTGAGGTAAGTAACTCATTGGCATATCATTTTTTTCTATACTAAGCTTTTCGTCCATTTCTAAAGCGAAATACCATTCAAGCCACCAGTGCTCTACATGATCAAGCACCTTTAACTCAACGTTTTTTTTAACTGTTGAACCTTTTATTAAGCTAAATAACTCATGTACATGGTTTGGCTCTTGGTAAATATGAGGGTTTTTGAGTTTTATTAACTCATAAAAAAGATGATAGGCTGATTTTTTAAACTCTGTCGTTTTGCTAGAAAGTAATTCGCTATCCACAAAATCAGGTTTTCGTGTGTAATGCTCAACTAAAGAATTTATCTTGTTTATTTGATAGGCATAATTCATATATTCATTCCATTGACTATATTTCAAGCGGCTTTAAAGTGGTTTACATTCATATACTCACCACTATTTTATTTTTATTAAGTGTATATTTACTCTAGTAGTTTTAAAAGAAAATACTATTAATAAAACTCAATAACTACATGAATTATTCTATAGTCTTAATTTATTAGTAAAGATCACTTTAATATTACTAAAGTTACAGCCTGATAATGCGTTTAAGTCTAGTTTGCTATTTGTTATACAAATAAAATAGTGACAAATTATGTCCTTTGCCGCCCTACGCTCTTTAAGCACAAACAAAATACATGCTATAATCGCGGCCTTTCCAAGTTAACAGCAATCTGTATAAGCGAAATTATTCATGAGCGAAAATAGTCACATTAAAGTCATTGTTGGCATGTCCGGCGGTGTTGATTCTTCTGTATCTGCATATTTATTACAACAACAGGGCTACCAAGTAGAAGGCCTGTTTATGAAGAACTGGGAAGAAGACGACAATGATGAATACTGTGCCGCCGCTGATGACTTAAAAGATGCACAAGCCGTGTGCGACAAATTAGGCATTGAGCTTCACACAGTAAACTTTGCTGCTGAATACTGGGATAATGTATTTGAGTACTTTTTAGCAGAGTACAAAGCGGGTCGTACGCCAAACCCAGATATAATGTGTAATAAAGAAATTAAATTTAAAGCCTTTTTAGAATTTGCGGCTCAAGCACTCGGTGCTGACTTTATTGCAACCGGACACTACGTTCGCCGTGAACTTCGCGATGACAAATACGTAATGTGTCGCGGACTTGATAACAATAAAGATCAAAGCTACTTCTTATATACCCTAAGCCATGAACATATTGGCCAAACGTTATTCCCTGTAGGCGATATCGAAAAACCAGAAGTGCGCCGCATAGCAGAAGAACAAGACCTAATCACTCACGATAAAAAAGACAGCACCGGAATTTGCTTTATCGGTGAGCGTAAATTTAAAGACTTTTTACAAAAGTTCTTACCAGCGCAACCTGGCGTTATCGAAGACACTGACGGTAATAACGTAGGCGAGCACGAAGGCTTAATGTACCACACACTTGGACAACGCAAAGGCTTGTTAATTGGTGGTATGAAGGAAGGTTCTGGCGAACCATGGTACGTAGTTGATAAAGATTTAGAACGTAACGTACTTGTTGTTGGCCAAGGCAAAGATCACCCTCGCCTATACAGTAATGGTCTTAATGCAAACCAATTACATTGGGTAGACCGCGTTGGCCCTAAAGGTACCACTCGCTGCACAGTTAAAACACGTTACCGCCAAGAAGACTTAAGCTGTACCCTACTTGTAGGTGAAGACGGCATGGCTCGTGTATTATTTGATGAACCACAAAAAGCAGTTACGCCAGGTCAATCTGCTGTATTTTATGCAGAAGATGTGTGTTTAGGTGGTGGTATTATTGACTCGGTGATTAAGTAATGAATGAACACCAAGTCATGGCGCTTGCCGCCATGTGCCAGGTTGCTAAGCAAGTTCAAAAAATTGCCCAGTACGGCAGTAATAATGAGCACGACTTAGAAGTATTACTTTCAAGCATTATTCAAACATCACCGGCATCGCCAGAAGATGTTTACCAAGGTACTGACAACTTACGTGATGGCTATAAAACATTAATGGCGCAGCTAACTGCTGGCGCTCAAAAAGATGTTGAAATAGTAAAATACGTAGGTGGTTTGATGCAGCTTGAGCGAGCACTAAGTGCAAACGACAAAAGCTTAAACGAATTAGGCAAACGAATTGATGATATTCATCGTCGTTTAGATCATTTTGCTATTACCGACGAGAGCGTTGTTGCCGGTTTAGCAGATATATACTCGTCGGTGCTGAGCCCCCTTGGGCACCGAATACAGGTTTATGGTAAACCCGAGTTATTAAAACAGCAGCTCACTCAAAATAAAATCCGTGCGTTATTATTAGCCGGCATTAGAAGTGCAGTATTATGGCGACAAATGGGCGGTAAACGCCGTCACTTTTTCTTTGCAAAAAGAAAAATACTCGCCATTGCTAAAACAAAAATTTAACTATCGTTCAAACTAAAATTTAGGAGTTATTATGGAGCTTTCAGCGTTAACGGCTATCTCTCCAGTGGATGGTCGCTACGGCAGCAAAACCACTGAACTACGCAGTATTTTCAGCGAATTTGGCTTAATTAAATACCGCGTAATTGTTGAAGTGCGTTGGTTGCAAGCGTTAGCTGCAGCAAGCGATATAAAAGAAGTACCTGCATTTAGCGAAGAAGCTAATGCACTTCTAAACGCCATTGTAGATAACTTCAGCGAAGCTGATGCACAGCGCGTTAAAGATATTGAACGCACTACAAACCACGATGTTAAAGCGGTTGAGTACTTATTAAAAGAAAAAGTAGCCGATAACAGTGAGCTTCATGCAATCAATGAATTTATTCACTTCGCTTGTACTTCAGAAGATATTAACAATCTATCTCATGGTTTAATGCTTAGCGAAGCACGTAACAAGGTTTTGCTTCCTTATTGCGATGAGCTTTTAAGCGCAATTAAAGAAAAAGCGATTGAGTACAAAGCAATCCCAATGATGACTCGTACGCACGGGCAACCAGCTACACCATCAACGATGGGTAAAGAGTTTGCTAACGTATACATGCGTTTAAAGCGTCAACGAGACCAAATTGCTCAAGTAGAAATGCTAGGTAAAGTTAACGGTGCTGTTGGTAACTACAACGCTCACCTTAGTGCATACCCAGATTACGACTGGCATACTCACGCAGATAAATTTGTATCAAGCTTAGGTTTAACACTTAACCCATTTACTACACAAATTGAACCGCATGACTATATTGCAGAGTTGTTTGACGCAATTGCACGTTTTAACACTATTTTGCTCGATTTTGACCGTGACATGTGGGGTTACATCGCACTTAATCACTTTAAGCAAAAAACAATTGCGGGCGAAATTGGCTCATCTACAATGCCGCATAAAGTTAACCCAATTGATTTTGAAAACTCAGAAGGTAACTTAGGTTTAGCAAACGCTATTTTTGCTCATCTTGCACAAAAATTACCAGTTTCTCGCTGGCAGCGTGACCTTACCGATTCAACAGTATTACGTAACTTAGGTGTAGGTATGGGTTATGCGATCATTGCATACCAATCAACACTTAAAGGTGTGAGCAAGCTTGAAGTAAACGAGCAACGTTTAGCTGACGAGCTTGATCAAAACTGGGAATTGCTAGCCGAGCCGATTCAAACAGTTATGCGTAAATATGGTATTGAAAAGCCATACGAAAAACTTAAAGATTTAACACGCGGCAAACGTGTAAATCAAGAAATAATGGCTGACTTTATCGATGGTCTTGACCTTCCTGAGCACGCTAAAGTAGAAATGAAAAAACTAACACCTGCTAATTACATTGGTCGTGCTGTTGAGTTTATTGATGATTTAGTTTAAAAACTAAATTACTCTTTTAAAAAGCGAAAGGATCATCCTTTCGCTTTTTTTGTTTTAACCCCATTGCACTAACTAGTAGGCATAATGTATGTATCAATTAAAAATAAATAATTTGTCTGAGCAAGAGTTTTTAAGCCATTTTTGGCAAAAAAAGCCGCTTTTAATCAAACAAGGTTTTGCTGATTTTCAAGACCCACTTGATGCTAATGAACTTGCCGGTCTCGCAATGGAAGAAAGCATAGAGTCACGTATTATCACCAATCATAAAAATGATTGGCAAACGCACCAAGGTCCATTTGAAGACTTTGAAAAGTTAACAGACGAAAATGCCACCTTATTAGTGCAAGCTGTTGATCATTGGCATCCTGAAGCTGCACAACTACTAGAGCCATTTAGGTTTATTCCAAACTGGCGCATAGATGATTTAATGATTAGCTATTCAACGCCTAATGGTGGTGTTGGCCCACATTTAGACCAATATGACGTATTTATTATTCAAGGCGAAGGTAAACGTCATTGGCGCGTAGGCCTGCCCGATCCAACACTTAAGCAGTTTGCTCAAAACAAAAAATTACTGCAAGTAGAAGCATTTGAAGCCGTAATCGATTGCATATTAGAGCCTGGCGATATTTTGTATATTCCACCAGGGTGCCCTCACGAAGGTTACGCTGTAGAAAACGCACTAAATTATTCAGTTGGTTTTAGAGCGCCAAATCAACAAGATTTACTATCGAGCTTTGCCGATCATATTATTGATACCGAAAGCGGCCAAAAACGTTATACCGATCACAACATCACATTAAGAAAATCAAAGGGTGAACTTACAAACCTTGAAGTTGATAAAGTTAAAACATTGATGGCGGCACTTTTA
>NZ_JACJDN010000970.1:0-912 GCF_014163565.1 Pseudoalteromonas sp. SR45-5
CTCAAAGGCATTAATTGCTTTATTTTAGCTACTAAACCTTAATCGTAAATTGTCGGAATTGGTTGACGCTTATGTTGTGTACGCGTGTAAATGCTTACAAGCTTTTGTTCAACATCATTAGACACAGGTTTACCTTCTAAAAAGTCATCAATTTGCTCATAGCTCAAACCAAGTGCTTCTTCGTCTGTTAAACCTGGGCGGTCACTTTCTAAATCAGCTGTAGGTGCTTTATCTACCAATAAAGCTGGCGCACCTAGTGCAGTAGCAAGTGCACGAACTTGGCGTTTTGATAAACCAAACAGAGGGGCTAAATCGCACGCGCCGTCACCAAATTTAGTATAAAAACCAGTAATGTTTTCAGCACTATGATCGGTACCCACTACTAAGCCTTGGCAAAAACCTGCAATTTCGTACTGAGCAACCATACGTTGACGCGCTTTAACATTACCTTTAATAAAATCTATTTGAGCTTGCTCAGGCAGTGCTTCACCACAGCCAACTACGGCAGCTATCGCTTGCTCATGCAATGCATCAGCCGCAGGTTGTACGTTTACGGTCATACGTTTACTTGGCTGAATAAAATCAACCGCCATTTGTGCTTCATCTTCGTCAGCTTGTACACCATAAGGTAGGCGCACTGCAATAAACTGATACTTGTCAGTATCGTGTTCTTTATTTAGCTCGTTTACAGCAAGTTGACATAAGCGGCCGCAGGTTGATGAGTCAACACCACCGCTAATACCCAGTACTAACGAGCGTGAATGAGCTGCTACCAAACGTGTTTTAATAAAATTAACTCGGCGAGTTATCTCAGCATTTACATCAATCGTTGGCTGAACCTTCATTTCAGCCATAATTTCGGCGCGCATTGCCAGCTCCTTATAAAATTTAATATGTGATACGCAATAAACT
>NZ_JACJDN010000971.1:0-912 GCF_014163565.1 Pseudoalteromonas sp. SR45-5
TAAATAATGATACTAAAGGGTTCAAGTGGGTCTGATGAGGTATCTACATGAGTTAATAGAGCGTATATATCACTAAAAACGATATTTAGTAAAAATAATACTAAGCAAAATAAGCACGCCACAATAATACCGTAACCCGCCTTGAAGTAAGGCGACATATTAGCGCGCGCAGTATCACCCATTACAAACTCAATAAGCTGCGTTAAGCTCACATCAACAACCAAGTAATGTTGATTATTAATTGGTTTTTTTAGCTCTTTAATCGCCGATATACATAAATGGTTAGTCGCTATAGAAATATAGGGATCAGTAAAGCACACTTTATCACTTGCTTTAGCGTTCAAAAATAGGGTCGCTCACTTAAATCTTGTTGATTACCACTTTCACCTAATTTTTTGCTGTATGCGCGTTTAAAGCAGACGTTATTACCCTGCTGCAAACCTTCTGCATTTAAACAATATTGTAATTCTAAAAATGGGTACTGCTTAATCAGATAGCGAGTATCACGTTCTTTAGTTAATCCGTCCTCAATACTCATTAAAATAGATTCAAGTAAACTGTGTATTACATGCTCATATTCGTGGTAGCGCTCAACACTACTGATATAACTCATTCGCGCCATTTTAAATACTCATTAACCTAAGTTATAAATAGATTTGCAAGTTTAAAACCAAAAATAAAATAACTTAACAATCAGTAACTTGACACTATTCAAACTCAAGTTTTGCACTACTTTGGTGACTAAATAGTAATATATTAAATTAAATGCACAAAAAAGCAGCTAAGTATTAATTACTTAGCTGCTTTGTGAGTATGACTGGTAAGGTTCTACATAGAGCTTATTACTGAACCTTCGAAAACTCTTCTTTAGATAACTCGCCATTACCATCTGTATCTAATTGATCAAAAAGC
>NZ_JACJDN010000972.1:0-905 GCF_014163565.1 Pseudoalteromonas sp. SR45-5
TTAGGGTAGTCGGCATAAAAAGAAAAGCGCTAGTTAGGAGCTAGCGCTATAGCTTTACAAACCACTTAGCTTGCTTTTCCATTCTTCTAAATTAAAAATACTGTTATCTATTCTTTGTGTAACCTCGTATTTATTATCCGTTATTGGGTTTAGCACATCATCATAAATAGCAGCAAGATAACAATGTTCATTTTCAGTACTACGCTTGCTTGTGCCTATGTGCTCTACCTCTAGCTCAAGCCTATTAGCTATTCTAAGTGTGTGGTTTTCTAGGTCATCGTTTGAATAATCAAGGCTAGTTAGTAACGAATTTAACTCAAACAATAAAGCATCAACTCTTTCTTTTATTAATTCTAATTTCATATCTTGCCTTTTTGAGTACCATTCAATTTCGAATGCGTTTTCCAATTTACCTGCAACAACTTCAAGACGCTTAAGTGCCCTTGTAAAATTTGGCCCAGGCACACCATTAAGTGTTGCTGCATTGGTCTTGCTAATACCGCGAACTAAGTAATCACTGAGTGCTGCTTTTATATCTTCACTGGTGCTTTTACCAAACGACAATAGTGCATTTAAACGTTCTTGGCTTTGAGAGCCTTTGTATAAATAATTCATAATTTATTTATCACTTAACTGATAATAAATTAATGATATTTCAATATTAAGTAAATCACCAACTATTTGATCTTTTTATTATCATTTTGTGTCAAACATTGTCACTTTTTGACAATGCGATCTTTTTAAAATTGCTTACAGTTCCTTTTATTGGGCTGGCTGGCGATTAATGGCGTGTCACTGGGGTTGTCAATTTGACGCGTTTTTTGCACGAAAGCGGAAGGCTAGGAGGAGTAAATTTTTTGACTTTTTGGTTTTCAGCCCCTACTTTGCCGAAGTCATTGACGACC
>NZ_JACJDN010000973.1:0-904 GCF_014163565.1 Pseudoalteromonas sp. SR45-5
CCAGTACTATGTAACCCAGTGCCATAAATGGCACTACTACTTGCGTAAAGTTTGCAATACGCTTTATACCGCCAAAAATAATAAACGCTAAAACAATAAGGATGATTGCTAAAGCGACTAACTTAAAGCTACCTACGTCACCAAAGCTAGTAGTAACCATGTTGCCACTGCCAAACACTTGGGTAAACGCATTACCTACTGCATTTGCTTGTACACCAGGTAGAAAAACACCACAGGCAATAATCGCCGAAACAGCAAATAAAACAGCTAGCCACTTTTGCCCTAAACAACGGTCAAAATAGTACGCTGGGCCACCACGGTATTGCCCATCTTCTTCTGTTTTATAAATTTGGCCTAAAGTAGACTCTGCGTATGCAGTGCTTGCACCTAAAAATGCAACAACCCACATCCAAAAAATTGCGCCTGGCCCACCAAAGCCGATAGCGGCAGCAACGCCAGCGATATTACCAACGCCTACTCGTCCAGACAACGATACTGCAAGGGCTTGAAAAGATGAAATACCTTTATCAGACGTGTTAGGACTAAATAATAACTTACACATTTCTTTAAAATGTCTAACTTGAGCAAATCGAGTTAATACTGAATAAAACAAGCCTGCGCCTAGGCATAAATAGATGAGTGCATTACTCCAAACAACATCATTAACAGCACTTACAAAAGCTTCCATGGATATCCTCTATAGTTATATTTATTATTTTTAATTACGAGACTCTGCTTTAGCTACTACGCTACATAAGCTTTACGAAATAAGGTTTTACCTCTCCCGTCCCGACTCATGATTTAATTAATCTTAACTTAAGTAACCTAACTTTGTTAACACTTAATTTTCAAAATATATAATTACACGCTTGGCGAAAGGCACTACATCTGTAGTATTTAAATG
>NZ_JACJDN010000974.1:0-904 GCF_014163565.1 Pseudoalteromonas sp. SR45-5
TAAATAAATTAACTAAATGATTTTAGTGTCGCCGGTATTAAATGCTAAAACGTATGCTTCTTTTTTGGCCCTAGTGAGCTTTTTTAATTGATACTCAAGTTTACTTGCTTCACTTTTATTACCAACTTGTTGTTGATGAATAAGTAAAAGCGGCCCTTTCCCTCTAAGGTTTTTGGCCCCTTTGCCGGCTTGATGAGTTGCAAAGCGTTTTTCAACATTAGTCGTGATCCCTGTGTACCAATGACCAAATCGTGTCTCAACTATATATAAAAACCAAGTAGACTCCGTTTTTAAAATATTCGTTTCGATGTGCTGTAAACTTTTTTCATTATTTATGGTCAAAACATTACCTTAACGCCCTTAACATAAAACAATTGCTTAAAAGGGTTTTACCTTCAGTGACTAATCGGTATCATGCAGATTATAAAAAATAAGGATCACAACTAACAATGCAGTCGTTAAAAACTTTTTCTCTTTGGCTTATCGTTGCTTTAACACTTAGCTCAGCAGCAGGTTGCTCTAGCTGGGTATACCGAATTAACATCCCACAAGGCAACTTTTTAGAGCAATCGGATGTTGAAAAACTTCGTGTAAATATGACTCGAGAGCAAGTTGTTTACGTATTAGGCAGACCTATTGCCGAGGACGCCTTTGATAACAATACTTGGCGTTATATTTACAGCTTTAATAAGGGCCGTAAAAACGAGCAAAATAAAGAGTTAGTAATTAACTTTGAAAATGAAAAGTTAGTTTCAATCTCAGGGGATTATGACCAACCTGAAAACTTTACTACACCGCTCGAGCAATAAATTTCTCAAGTGGTAAAAAAAGGTGAGCATGGCTCACCTTTTTTATTGGTTTATTTAAAAGCTTTTACCATTTTAAACAACGTTAGCGTGTGATT
>NZ_JACJDN010000975.1:0-903 GCF_014163565.1 Pseudoalteromonas sp. SR45-5
TTGCCATGGAGACATTGATGGAAAACCACTCTATTTTGACGATGATCATTTAAATTTGTATGGAACTAAAATTATTTCGCCGGTATTCGATGAAGTATTCATGAACCATTAGGAATAAATCAAAGCTCAGAAAAGGAATAGTTAAGGCTGAGGAAAAAACAAATAAACGTTAGCTTAGTTTCACCTAAACTATAGAAAATATTACTCTCTGAATCATAATTATAAGCCTTATTAAGTAGGAGAACTTGTCGTTTATTAATAAGTAGTAAGATAATTTTAACGCGGTGTGGTTACCCTCGTAGGTAGCGGAATTAAAAATAAGATCACAGTTTACTACCACGAGATCTAGTGCAAAATACACAGTTAATAAGCTGGGTTTAAACTAAAGAACAAATTACACATAATTAATCTAATCCTTTGTTATCAAATATAACCAAGGGGCAAAATTAGTTATGCTTTATTTAGTAGCTTTACTATAGTTTAAAGTACTTTCTTCTTCTCCCTAATGAACCAAGAAAGTGTTTTAGTTAACGCTAGGCTCAGTTTAGAGCTACTTTAAAGCCCAGAGGTTTTTTATAAGCCTCTGGGCGTTTTTATTTGCAGATCCCTAAGTAAAACGTTGATAGTTAAACTTCACAGTGTAAAATTAAAACTTTTACAGTAACTAAGGAAAGTATATGAAACAGCAAGATATTTGGTCTAATTGCTTAAACAACTTGAAAAAGAAACACGAAGCTATCTCTGAATTAATAGCTAACCGTACTGTTGCGTATATAGATATACCTAATCACTTTAACGTAGGTGACTTATTAATTTATAAAGGAACAGAACAGTTTTTTAAAAATCATTCAATAAATGTTATCTACAGAGCCGGGACTTCTGCAGTAAATTTACAAAAAGTAG
>NZ_JACJDN010000976.1:0-902 GCF_014163565.1 Pseudoalteromonas sp. SR45-5
GGTACCTAGTAATTGCAAATCACCAAAGCTGGGTCGATATTTTAGTATTGCAGCGCGTGTTTAACCGTAAAATTCCATTTTTAAACTTCTTTTTGAAAAAAGAGCTTATTTACGTGCCTATTCTAGGTTTGTGTTGGTGGGCGCTTGATTTTCCGTTTATGACTCGCACGAGTAAAAGCCAATTAAAAAAGAACCCAAAGCTGCGTGGCAAAGACTTAGAAACCACGCGTAAAGCCTGCGAAAAATTTAAAGAGATGCCAGTAAGTGTGGTTAACTTTGTAGAAGGCACTCGTTTTACTACACAAAAGCACGCGCGCCAAAATAGCCCGTTTCCACACTTATTAAAACCAAAAGCGGGCGGTATTGCTTTTGTAATGCAAGCAATGGGCGAGCAAATTACTAAAGTGGTTAACGTTACCATTCATTACCCTGATGGCATTCCTACATTCATGGATTTTGCAGGTGGTAAGGTAAAAAATATCAACGTACACGTGGATGTAAGGCCTGTAAGCGAAGAGCTTATTGGTGACTACACCGGCGATTCTGAATTTAGAGTACGCTTTCAAAGCGAGCTAAATCGTTTATGGGAAAATAAAGAGCAAACATTACAATCGCTCGAAAAACACCCCAAATAAAAGGCAAAAATATGAGCTTACAGTTATGCTAAAAAAGTGGTTACCAAATTGGCTTAACGGCTTAATTGTGGGCTGCGTATTGTTTTCTAATGTAATGCTTTTTGGCTCACTAGTATTTGTACTAGGGCTTATTAAGTTATTACTGCCTTTGTCTGTTGTTAACTCTTTATTGCACAGCGCTTATCGAGGGTGGTGTAATGGCAATCGGTTTGGCTTGTGGCTAGGTTGTCCTAATATTGTGGTTGATATAAGTGGCGATTTAAATTC
>NZ_JACJDN010000977.1:0-898 GCF_014163565.1 Pseudoalteromonas sp. SR45-5
TGATAAATCATATCAACTAATGAAGTACCCACTAATGGTTTTAACTTTCGCTATGACACCAGCAATTCAACCTGTGATTCGTAAAAATAAAGGAGATAAAATAAAGGTAGAAAAAATACATTCAGCATTCACCTTTAAACTATCGATAATTGCTATTTTTGCTGGCATTGGAATGTTTTTTTTATCTGACTGGATAGTAATTATTATGTTAGGAGAGCAGTGGATTGCTGTTATTCCTATTATTCAAATTTTAGCTATTTCGATACCTGTACAAGTGGTTGCGTCTACTAGCGGAAGCTTTTTTCAAGCAATGGATAAGACAGGTGTACTTTTTTTAAGTGGTTGTTTGTCAGCAGTAGTAATGATTTTAGCTATAATTATGGGAGTAGTAAAAAAAGATATGTTACTAATTTCATGGTATTTAGTTATAGCAATGCATATTAACTTCATCCAATCTTATTTATTATTGTATATAAAGGTTTTCAATAAATCTCCCATTGCCTTTTTAATGAAAATGTTGCCTGTTTTTGCAACAAGTATAGCAATGTCAATATTTACACTTAAAGCATAGGTATAAAAATGCAAAGTAAACTTGCAATCGTTGTACTTCTTTTTAAAAAAGAAATTTCGGATTCTAAAACACTATCAACATTACTCGAGTCCAATTTGAATTTTCAAAATTGTAAATTAACAGTCTGGAATAACGGGCCAGACGAACTCATTAATAAAAACTTAGAACCTTTTATGCTTAAAGGGTTTGAAGTGGAAGTTATCGAAACTGTTGAGAATGAGTCTCTTGCTAAAATTTATAATCGCTTTATAAACAAAAACATAGCTCAAAAATATATTATTTTAGATGATGACACCCAATTAAATGACCTTTATTTAGAAAATGCAT
>NZ_JACJDN010000978.1:0-898 GCF_014163565.1 Pseudoalteromonas sp. SR45-5
TATTCTAATGTATTGCCTGTCACAGGACTAAGTTAGATTTATATGGTCATATTTAAGTTTCTATCGAGTAACCTTAATAAAACTAATGAATTGGCTTAACTAAGCGAAAATTACACTTTATTTGGTTTTATTAATTGCTGGTGAATTTTCTCGTAGCAATATCATTAATGAGTATGAAAGTGTTTGAATATCAGTTAAAGAAAAGTATAAAACGTAAAACGGTTGCCATTAAAGTACATAACAAGAAGGTGACTGTATATGCCCCTCAATTTGTTAGTAATAAACACATCCAAGAATGGCTTTTTGATAAGCAGGTGTGGGTAAATGCTCAATTAACTAAACAGCACAATATTGCTGATAACAGACAGAACCCGCTCAAAGACAAACAAATTTTAATCTTTGATAGCATTGAAAACATAGAATTTAAGCAAGGTACTAAGTCCGAAGTAATAAACAGTAACGACAGCTTGCTTATTACGCACTCTTCGCGCGTTAAAAATACTTCGCAAAAATATCAGCAACTTCTTGAAGAATATTTAAAAGAGCAACTAACTGCATATATAGAAATGCGTTTAGCGTACTTCTGCGCACAAATGGGTGAAGAGTTACCTACAAGTCTAAAAGTAGCTATTTATAAGCGAAAGTGGGGAAGTTGTAATAGTAAGCGAGAGCTAACATTTAATTTGCATTTAATTGGAGCGCCTTATCATGCTATTGATTATGTGATTGTCCACGAGTTAGCGCATTTACGTCACTTAAACCACAGTAAAGCTTTTTGGCAACACGTTGAGCGTTTTTTTCCTAATTATAAAGCATCATCAACATGGCTAAAGAAAAACAGCATGAGTTTACAATGGGTATTTTGAAGTTAACCTGAATATAGGAATATAGGAATATA
>NZ_JACJDN010000979.1:0-896 GCF_014163565.1 Pseudoalteromonas sp. SR45-5
GCAAGTAATAAAAAAAGATAACGACATAACGCAAATTAACAACGAAGAAAAACCCCCTGTTATTTTAAAAGATCCGCGCCATTGGCAGGTATCGTTAGATGCAATGCATAATACAGTACAAAAAATATCAGGCACAGCCCACAAAGCATTTAAAGGGACTAACTACGACTCGGCTGGTAAAACCGGTACCGCGCAAGTAGTTAGTATTGCCCAAGGTGAGCGTTACGATGCAGAATCTCTTAAAGAACGCCAACGCGATAATACAATTTATGTAGGCTTTGCACCTTATAGCGATCCTAAAATTGTGGTTTCTGTTGTATTAGAAAACAACCACGGCGGCATTCAAATAGCTCGCCAACTTATGGATTACTACTTTGCAGCCAACCCTGTTAATCTTGCAAGGAACGAGACACCATGACCGCTTTGCACGATAAACGCTCTATTTGGATGCGTATGCACCTCGACCTACCGCTGCTTATTGCACTACTTATAATGATGGCTGGCAGCATAATGGTTGTTTACAGCGCAAGCGGGCAAGAGTCTTCTATGATGATTAGGCATATGACCCGCATGGGCGGTGCGATTGTTGCTATGATTGTTTTAGCCCAGTTTTCGCCTGCCACGTTAAAGCGGTTAGTGATCCCACTTTATTGTGTTGGGTTATTAATGCTAGTCGGTGTACTTTTATTTGGAGTAAGCTCAAAAGGCGCGCAGCGTTGGCTCAATTTAGGGGTGACACGGTTTCAACCTGCAGAATTAATGAAGTTGGCAGTCCCGATGATGGTAGCTTGGTATATAGGTAGAAATCACTTACCACCTCGCCCGCTACATTTAATTATTGGTTTTATGATTGTAATGCTCCCTACATTATTAATTAAAGAACAACCCGATTTAGG
>NZ_JACJDN010000097.1:0-8887 GCF_014163565.1 Pseudoalteromonas sp. SR45-5
TTTGCACTAGATCGCGTGGTAGTGAATTTTTGATCTTATTTTTTTGCCACTTTCCCAGCCCAATAGGGCAACCACATAGCGTTAATACCACTTCACCTATTGTTTGAGTTACTTCAGTTAGGCGTATATCTTTGCCTTGAAAATAATCATTTGCTTGCTCGTTATTTAAAGCAAATACATTGGTTTTACACTCATTGCCAAATACGGTTGCAAATTCGTGCGTTAGCCTTACGCCATTTTTATGAATAATGCCAATTTGAATACCTAAGCGTGCGTACTTAATTTTATTTTGCACAGCTTCAAATCCTTGTGGAAATAACCACAACTCTTTATCGCGCTGCATTAAGCTGCCAGGTAGGTTAGTTAACCCAAAGTGCTTTTTAAGCGATTGCATAAACGCGGCACTTTGTTTTTTATCAAACTCGTTAAACGGGAATGCACCTTTTTTAACTGTTTGATTTGGGTTGTTGCAACTTGTGTGCTTTTTAAATTTAGCAATAAAAAAGCCTTCGCTATCGAATGTTTGCGGCCATACATGCAAATAGCCTTCACTTGTTGTTGCTTTACTTGCACCTTCAAATAAATCACTTAGGGACTCAGGCGCAATATAGTCACCAAACTCACTGAGTAAATAATCGCACACTTGTTGGTTTTCGAGCGGGGTAAGTGTGCAGGTTGAATACACTAATGTGCCACCTGGCTTTAATGCATAAAAAGCGCTTTTAATTAAGTCTTTTTGTACTTGGGCTATTTGTATGTTTGATTCTATGGACCAATTTTTAAGTGCGTCGGCGTCTTTACGTACTGTGCCTTCGCCAGAGCATGGCGCGTCTAGCAATATGCTATCAAAGCATTCAAACATGTAGTTACCAAATATAACACCGTCAAAATGCGAGAGCGCACAGTTACCTACTCCCATGCGTTTTAATGTAGCGCTTAGTACTTTTAGGCGCGATGACGAAAGCTCGTTTGCAACAAGCACGCCTTGGTTATTCATAAGTGCTGCAAGCTGCGATGTTTTAGAGCCCGGTGCTGATGCCATATCAAGCACGAAATTATTTTGAGAGTCTGCGAGTTCAATACTTTGCTTTAATGCCATAGGGGGTAGCATTGAACTTGCTTCTTGTACGTACATAGCACCGCTTAGGTGTAAGTCGGTATTACCTAGGGCTAGGTTTTGTTCTTCATTGCTTGGGCGTTCTAACCAAAAGCCTTCACTGCACCAAGGGATTGGGGTTAGCAGCCAATTTTTTTCAGTTGCACGTTCTACAAATTCTTCAATGCTAATTTTTAATGTATTAACGCGGATAGATTTTCTGAGGGGCCTGCGACACGCATTTAAAAAGTCATCTAAGTTTAGATGCGCTGGTAAATAGGTTTTTACGTCATCAATAAAGTGCTCAGGAATAAAAGTGTTGGCGTTCACGCGTTAGCTCATACTATAAAAATAAAGCGTGATAATAGCATTTATATAATGCATTTTCAGCGCTTAAAGACGTAACATCTGATTTATTGCCCTGTCGACACTTCATTGTTTTAGTCCATTTTAAAGCGTATTTTATACGACTTTAGATTAATAGTGTCGACAATGAGTGTGTTTTTTAGCCGTTTTGATAGGTTTAAGGGTTGACATGATTTTTTAATAAGCCCATAGTAACCACATTAATTGTCGACAATCTTAAAAATAACTTATGACACACACATTTATAAACGAAGCGCCTATAACTACCGCATCAGATCAAGTATTTGTAGATATGCGCCGTGAGATTGTTGAAGGAAGCATAGTTCAAGGCAGTAAAATATCAGAGCCTGAGCTTGCCAAACGTTATGGTGTAAGCCGTGCAACGCTTAGAGAGGCGTTAAATCGCCTAGAAAGTTGCTACCTTGTTGAGCGTAAAGCTAACGTAGGTTGCCGAGTAGTTGCTCTTACCGCTGAGCGCTTGATTGAAGTGTACCAAGTTCGCAGCTCACTTGAAGGCTTAGCATGTAGGCTTGCTGCCGACAATATGGAACCCGAAGAAGTAAAAGGCTTAAAGCAATTACTTAATCAGCACCTACAAACACAACGTGTTAAAGAGGGTGAATCTTATTACCAAGAAGCCGGCGATTTAGATTTTCATTATCGTATTATTCAAGGCAGTAAAAACGCGCATTTAATTCATTTATTGTGTAATGAGCTTTATCAATTAATACGCATGTATCGTGTACAAATGGGCATGGTGGGGCCGCGTGTATCAAAAGCGTTTGATGAGCATTTAGCGATTATTAACGCCATTGAAAACCACGACGGTGAACTGGCCGAAATGCTCATGAAGCGCCATATCAGTGCATCGCAAGCAAATATTCAAACCAAATTTGATGTATACCAATCAATATGAGTATTCGAACAATTTAACGGATTAAATCGCTCCGTAACGTCGTTAAAAATTTTTTATTTAGAACCACTAAACATAAAAATTATTGCCTAGTTACAGAACGATTTTCTTATCGTTAAATAGACCTCATACGCATACAGATTGATATTAGTCGCAAAAAACAGAAGCTGTTAAAAGTTAAAAGCTAAAAGTTAGCAAGAGCAGTTAAACAGTCACAATTACAGATTAAAACTATAAGTTACTCCACGTAGCAACCGTTCAAAGTGAGGATAAAGTAATGTCAGCAGGATTAAAGTTTAAACACGCTATTGCCAATAACCGCCCGTTACAAGTGGTAGGTACTATTAACGCCTACACAGCGATGATGGCTGAAAAAATGGGTCACCAAGCTATTTACCTCTCAGGTGCCGGTGTTGCAAACGCTTCGTTTGGTATGCCTGATTTAGGTATGACAAGCCTTGATAACGTGCTTGAAGATATTCGTCGTATTACAGGTGCTAGCGACTTACCATTACTTGTTGATGCTGATACCGGTTGGGGTGGGGCATTTAATATTGCACGCACAGTAAAAGAAATGACTAAAGCGGGTGCGGCGGGTTTTCATATAGAAGACCAAGTAGCGCAAAAACGCTGTGGTCATCGCCCTAATAAAGAAATTGTAAGCCAAGGTGAAATGGTTGACCGCATTAAAGCGGCGGTTGATGCAAAAACCGATAGCGATTTTTATATTATGGCGCGTACCGATGCATTTCAAAAAGAAGGTTTAAACGCCGCGATAGACCGTGCAGCAGCCTGTGTTGAAGCGGGTGCTGACGCTATTTTTGCAGAAGCCGTACACGACCTTGCTGATTACCAAGCATTTGCAAAAGCGATTAACGTTCCAATTTTGGCAAACATTACTGAGTTTGGCCAAACACCTATTTACACAAAAGAGCAGTTAAGCGATGTAGGTGTTGAAATGGTGCTTTACCCACTCAGTGCATTTAGAGCCATGAACAAAGCAGCATTAAACGTGTATTCAGCAATTTTAAATGAAGGCTCGCAACAAAGCCAAATTGAAAATATGCAAACGCGCTCTGAGCTTTACGACTTTTTAGATTACCACACGTACGAGAACACACTCGATAACCTTTTTTCATCAAAATCTGACAAATAATAATTATTAAAAAATAAAATCACACACAAATTTAAGATAGGAGAAGATCATGGTAGATAAAGCATTAGGCGGCGCGGGTTTACGCGGACAAGTGGCTGGTCAAACAGCATTGTGTACTGTTGGACAAAGTGGTTCTGGTTTAACGTATTGTGGTTACGATATTAGCGAACTTGCCGAAAAAGCGCAGTTTGAAGAAGTGTCTTTTTTACTTTCACGTGGTGAGTTACCAACCACAAGCGAATTGGCAGAATATAAAGCAAAACTAAAAAGCTTACGCGGCTTACCAGATGCACTTAAAACCGTGCTTGAAAATATTCCTAAAAACGCGCATCCAATGGATGTAATGCGCACGGGCTGCTCAATGTTAGGTAACCTTGAAATGGAGCTTGATTTTAGCCAAGCCAATGATGCAATCGACCGTATGGTTGCTGTGTTCCCAAGTATTATTTGTTACTGGTACCGCTTTACAAATGATGGCGTACGCATTGAAACACAAACTGATGACGACTCTGTTGGCGCACATTTTTTAACGCTGTTACATGACAAAGCACCTAGTGATTTATTTGCACAGGTAATGAATGTATCACTAATTTTATACGCAGAGCACGAGTTTAACGCCTCTACCTTTACAGGCCGTGTATGTGCTTCAACTTTATCTGATATTCACTCTTGTGTAACTGGTGCGATTGGTACGCTGCGTGGTCCATTACATGGTGGTGCTAACGAAGCGGCAATGGATATGATTCAAGGTTTTACAAGCGCTGAACATGCTGAGAAAGAAATTATGGGCATGCTTGAACGTAAAGACAAAATAATGGGCTTTGGTCATGCTATTTATCGCGAGTCTGATCCGCGTAATGTAATTATTAAAAAGTGGTCTGAAAAACTAGCGGCAGAGGTGGGCGATACCGTGCTTTACCCTGTGTCTGTTCGTTGTGAAGAGATTATGTGGCGCGAGAAAAAACTGTTTTGTAATGCTGATTTTTTCCATGCGTCTGCTTATCATTTTATGGATATTCCAACTAAATTATTTACGCCAATATTTGTAATGAGCCGTGTTACTGGTTGGACAGCACATGTAAAAGAGCAGCGCGCTAACAACCGTATTATTCGCCCAAGTGCCGATTACACAGGGCCTGACGCACGCAGTTACACACCAATAGAGTCACGTTAAAAAAATGAGTGAGCACGCATGTGCTCACTTTTTTATTGCACATAGCCACTAGCGAGTAGTTTTTTTCAAACTTTTTATTAAACACGCTAGCTGTGAGCAAACACCGTCACCAAATTAGCGAACCCTTACCATGACCATAATTAATAACACCCAATACCGTAAACCCTTACCAGGCTCAAATGTCGACTATTACGATACCCAAGAAGCCGTAGATGCAATTAAGCCAGGTGCATACGCCACGCTACCTTATACATCGCGTGTATTTGCTGAAAACCTAGTACGCCGATGTGACCCCGCCATGTTAACCGATGCACTTAACCAGCTAATTGAGCGCAAGCAAGATTTAGATTTTCCGTGGTATCCGGCGCGTGTGGTCTGCCACGATATTTTAGGCCAAACAGCACTTGTTGATTTAGCAGGTTTGCGTGATGCAATTGCAGCCAAAGGCGGCGATCCGGCAAAAGTGAATCCTGTGGTACCCACGCAGTTAATAGTGGATCATTCACTCGCGGTAGAGCATGCCGGTTTTGATCCTGACGCATTTGAAAAAAACCGCGCCATTGAAGACAGACGAAATGATGACCGTTTTCACTTTATAAACTGGACAAAAACTGCGTTTAAAAATATTGACGTTATTCCACCGGGTAACGGCATTATGCATCAAATTAACCTTGAAAAAATGTCGCCGGTTATTCAAAACCGAGATGGCATTGCATTTCCAGATACACTAGTTGGTACCGACAGCCACACGCCTCATGTTGATGCGCTGGGTGTTATTGCTGTGGGTGTAGGCGGGCTTGAAGCTGAAAGCGTTATGCTTGGCCGTGCTTCATATATTCGCTTGCCTGATATTGTTGGTGTTGAGCTAACAGGTAAGCGCCAACCGGGTATTACCGCAACCGATATTGTGTTGGCCATTACTGAATTTTTACGCGAACAACGTGTTGTATCTACTTATTTAGAGTTTTACGGTGAAGGTGCCGACGCGCTTACACTTGGCGACAGAGCAACCATTTCAAACATGACGCCTGAATTTGGCGCAACTGCCGCCATGTTTTATATCGATGATAAAACAATAGATTATTTGCGTTTAACAGGGCGTGAAGAAGAACAAATTGCCCTTGTAGAAAATTACGCAAAAACAGCAGGCCTTTGGAGCGATAGCTTAAAAACCGCAAAATACGAACGTGTACTTAAGTTTGATTTATCAAGCGTGGGGCGCAATATTGCAGGTCCATCTAATCCGCACCGCCGTGTATCGACAAGCGATTTAGCTAAAGAAGGTATTTCGGGCGTTGTTGAAAATGAAGAAGGCTTAATGCCAGACGGCGCATGTATTATTGCCGCTATTACTAGTTGTACTAATACTAGTAATCCACGCAATGTAATTGCTGCAGCACTCCTTGCCCGTAACGCAAATGCTAAGGGTTTAATGCGCAAACCTTGGGTTAAAACTTCATTAGCACCAGGCTCAAAAGCAGTGCAATCATACCTTGAAGATGCAAACCTACTAACAGAGCTTGAGCAACTTGGCTTTGGCATTGTTGGTTTTGCGTGTACAACATGTAACGGTATGAGCGGAGCGCTTGACCCTGTGATTCAAAAAGAAGTAATTGAACGTGATTTATACGCAACGGCTGTACTTTCAGGTAATCGTAACTTTGATGGGCGCATTCATCCTTATGCTAAGCAAGCATTTTTAGCGTCACCTCCTTTAGTTGTTGCGTACGCCATTGCAGGTACTATTCGCTTTGATATTGAAAAAGGGGTACTTGGGCAAGATCAACAAGGCAACGACATTACGCTTAAAGATTTATGGCCATCAGATGAAGAAATTGACGCAGTAATTAAGCACAGTGTTAAGCCAGAGCAATTTAGAAAAGTATACGAGCCTATGTTTAATTTAACCGTAGATTACGGTGAAGATAACGATCCACTTTACGACTGGCGCCCAGAAAGCACCTACATTCGTCGCCCTCCTTATTGGGAAGGTGCACTTGCGGGTGAGCGCACTATGACCGGTATGCGCGCGCTTGCAGTACTTGGCGATAACATTACAACGGATCATTTATCGCCATCAAACGCAATTATGGCAAGTAGTGCTGCTGGCGAATACCTGACCAAAATGAACGTGCCAGAGGAAGACTACAACTCGTATGCAACGCACCGGGGCGATCATTTAACAGCGCAGCGCGCAACATTTGCAAACCCAAAACTACTTAATGAAATGGTACTGGACGAAAACGGCGACGTTAAACAAGGTTCTTACGCTCGCCTAGAGCCACAAGGCACTAATACCCGTATGTGGGAAGCAATCGAAGCCTACATGGAGCGTAAACAGCCGCTTATTATCGTAGCCGGTGCCGATTACGGTCAAGGTTCGTCGCGCGATTGGGCTGCAAAAGGCGTAAGGCTTGCAGGCGTTGAAGTAATCGCAGCTGAGGGCTTTGAGCGTATTCACCGTACTAACTTAATTGGTATGGGGGTTTTACCGCTTGAGTTTAAAGCAGGCACAACGCGTAAAACCCTAAAGCTGGATGGCAGTGAAACGTACGATGTAACGGGCGATTTAAAACCAGGTGCTACCGTTAATTTAAGCATTACCCGCAAAGACGGTGAAGTACTTACTGTGCCTATGAAATGTCGTATAGATACCCAAGAAGAGCTTTCTATTTACGCGGCTGGTGGTGTGTTACAACGCTTTGCTCAAGACTTTTTAGAAGCAACGCAATCTGCATAAGGGCAAACACTATGTTTAAACCGCAAATTAAAGTGCCTGCAACCTATATGCGTGGCGGCACCAGTAAAGGTGTGTTTTTTAATTTAACTGATTTGCCAAAGCCTGCTCAAGTAGCAGGCGAGGCGCGCGACAATTTATTACTGCGTGTTATTGGCAGCCCCGATCCGTATACCAAACAAACGGATGGAATGGGCGGCGCTACATCAAGCACCAGTAAAACCGTAATCCTAAGTAAAAGTGAGCAAGCTGATCACGATGTTGATTACTTGTTTGGTCAAGTGGCTATAGATAAACCTTTTGTAGATTGGAGCGGTAACTGCGGTAATTTAACGTCAGCAGTGGGGGCTTTTGCTATTAGTAATGGTTTGGTCGATAAAAGCAGAGTACCCAATAACGGTGTTGCTATTGTGCGTGTGTGGCAGGCTAATATTAAAAAAAGCATATTAGTGCATGTCCCTATGACCAATGACGAAGTACAAGAAACCGGTGATTTTGAGCTCGATGGCGTTACATTTGCTGCAGCTGAAGTAAAACTTGAATTTATAGACCCGGCTGATGGCGATGGCGCGTTATTCCCAACAGGTAACGTAGTTGATGACTTAGAAGTACCAGGTGTTGGTACTTTAAAAGCCACGATGATAAATGCAGGTATTCCTACTGTATTTATTAACGCCGCTGATATTGGTTATACCGGCACAGAGCTGCAAGACGATATAAATAACGATGTTGCAGCGCTTGAAAAGCTTGAAACCATTCGCGCTTATGGCGCCGTTAAAATGGGCTTAATCACTGATATTAATGAAGCGCAAGCTCGCCAACATACACCAAAGGTTGCGTTTGTTGCAGCGCCTTTAGATTACACTGCATCTAGCGGTAAATTTATTGAGGCTGCCAACATTAACTTACTCGTGCGCGCAATGTCGATGGGTAAACTGCATCATGCCATGATGGGCACAGCCGCTGTAGCTATTGGCACTGCCGCAGCAATTGAAGGCACACTTGTTAATATAGCCGCTGGTGGCGGCGCATTGAGTGAAGTTAACTTTGGTCATCCGTCGGGCACGCTAAAAGTAGGTGCTGAGGCTAAAAATAATGCTGGCAACTGGCTAGTTACCAAAGCAAGTATGAGCCGAAGTGCACGTGTATTAATGGAAGGAGTTGTAAGAGTCCCTTACTAATCACAGGTGAAGTTAAGCGTAGCTAAACATTTATTTTAGTTAAGCAAACAAATTTTATAAACGTTTGCTTAGCTAAAGTAAAACCTACTCACACTCGGTAGAAATAATCCTTTTTCATTAATTTTTCGAATTATCGTCTTTTTTCGCTCTCATCCACCGCATTTACTTGAAGAATATAATTAACAAACTAGATTATATGTAATATTCATTTAATAAAGTGAATATATTGTATCAATATGTGCTGGTTCTTTATGAGTGTCTATA
>NZ_JACJDN010000980.1:0-894 GCF_014163565.1 Pseudoalteromonas sp. SR45-5
CCTCAGCCACTGATTTTAAAGCCAGGCTTGGCGCTTAAGCAGTTACTTATAGTGCTGTACGATATTGTTGTTGCAAATTTACAAGTGGCTTTACTTATACTTGGACCATCAAAAAAATTGCGTCCGGCATTTATAAAAGTACCGATAGATTTAACACACGACATGCCAATTACCATATTGGCCAGCTGTGTATCGCTTACACCTGGTACTGTGAGTGCAGAGGTTTATCCAATTGCTGAGTCGTTACCTGAAGGTGAAGAGCCAACGCAACGCTACTTATTAATACATGTGCTTGACCTTAAAGATGAAGAAGCACTTATCAAACAAATAAAACAACGCTACGAAGCTCCACTAAAGGAGATATTTCAATGTTAGATACTGTATTACTCATTGTTTTTTCGATGATTGGCTTATCATTATTGCTTAACTTATGGCGATTGATCATCGGTCCGTCAGTGCCTGACCGTGTTTTAGCGCTCGATACTATGTACATTAACGTCATCGCACTGATTATTTTATACAGCATTAGTATGGATACAGGGCTTTATTTTGAAGCTGCACTGCTTATTGCCATGCTAGGTTTTATAAGTACGGTTGCAGTGTGTAAGTATTTACTACGTGGCGATATAATTGAATAAGGTGAAAACATGATCAGCGAATGGGTTGTATCAATATTATTGTTATTTGGTGGTACGTTTATTTTAATTGGCTCAATAGGTTTAATTAAACTACCTGACTTTTTTATGCGTTTGCATGGACCAACTAAAGCAACCACGTTAGGCATGGCGAGTATGTTAATTGCGGCTATGGTTTATTTTGCAAGTTCAGAGCATGGCCTAAGTGTTAAAGAAATACTCATTACTATATTTTTACTAATTACAGCACCGATTAGTG
>NZ_JACJDN010000981.1:0-892 GCF_014163565.1 Pseudoalteromonas sp. SR45-5
TTACCAATGTTGCCATTAACTTTTACTAAAAAGTTACGACCTACAATCATAGGCTCTGTTTCTGGATGGTTTATATTATTTGGTAAAATAGCGCGACCGCGGGCTATTTCGTCGCGTACAAATTCTGGGGTAATAAATTCAGGAATACTCGCACCAAACGACTCGCCTTTATGCTGCGCGGCAAGTAATTCTTTACGGATTTCTGCACGCCCCATATTTTCACGAACAGCTACGTATTCCATTTCAGGGGTAATAATCCCTTGGCGTGCGTAGTGCATTTGCGTTACGTTTTTACCAGCGACACCACGGCGAATTTTTGGAAGATGATCAAAGCGAATATGATCCAACCCTTCATCTGCCATGCGCTGCTGCGAAAACTGCGACGTCACTGACTCTAAAACCTCAGTGTCACCACGGCTTTCAATCCATTGTTCACGAAATTTTGGTAAGCCTTTGCGCACGTCTAGTTTAAAATTAGGATCGGTATACGGGCCCGACGTATCGTAAACACGAAGCGGATCGTTTGACTCATAAACAGGGTTTTCATCTGTGCCGCCAATAAACGTGTCACTTAACGTGATTTCACGCATACCAACACGCACACCTGGTTGAGTACCTTCAACGTATACTTTATGAGAATTTGGGAACGGTTGACCCGTTAAGTTATAAATATATTCAGACGCGGCAGCACGAGTTTCTCGGCGTGACGCTTTATTTGTAGTATTTGACATGACTTGCCTCATTGCTTAAGGGTTGTCTTGTCAGATATTCCGAGGAATAGAGAAAGATCGTAAAGTAGCGTACATGCTACTTTGCAGCCTAAAAAATAAATCACTTTATTGTGCGCATAAAAAAAGACGCACAAGCGTCCCATTTTAGGCAGCTTGTTCCC
>NZ_JACJDN010000982.1:0-892 GCF_014163565.1 Pseudoalteromonas sp. SR45-5
TCTTAAATTAATAGCAGGAGCTAAAAATGCCAAAGTTCGATAACGTAAGTGTAGTAAAAAAAGCCAATGTATATTTTGACGGAAAAGTGTCGAGCCGTACCGTTATTTTAGGTGATGGAGAAGCGAAAACGTTAGGCTTTATGCAACCTGGTGAGTTTGTTTTTGATACAAACCAAAAAGAATGCATGGAGCTTTTAGCTGGCCAATGGGATATTTTATTACCAGGGGCAAGTGAGTGGAAAACATTTAACGCGGGTGAATCGTTTAATGTTGATGCAAATGTAAGCTTTAAAGTAAAAGTATCTGATTTTGCTGACTACTGTTGTTCGTACACAGATTAATCAATACAGCTAGACGTCTGAAAGCCCATGCACTATGGGCTTTGCATAAACTTTGCACAACGCATGATTTAAATCACCAAAAACCGCAAATAAACCTCAAATATCTCTCTTTTTTCCTTGTGTTAATCTAAATAGCCCCCAATACTATTTATGAGGTAACAAATAAAAGGATACCCTATGAAAATTAATCTTTCTGGTCACCATGTTGAAGTTACTGACTCTATTAGAGAGCACATCAACGAAAAATTTTCAAAAATCGAGAGCCACTTTCCATCGCTTATTGCACTCGATATTATTTTGTCTAAAGAGCATCATAAAATCCAAGCTGAAATTAGCACTAATTACGAAGGCACGCGCATGTCGGTAAAAGGGGAAAACGAAGTTATGTACCCAGCCATTGCAAGCGCAGCTAAAAAACTCGATGCGGCACTAAAACATCGAAAAGGGCAGATAAAAGCAAACTTACACGAAAAGCCTGTTAGCACTACACCTGAAATCGCACACGAGATCATCCAAGAGATGGATCTTAAATAAAATTTAGTTCCAAAGTA
>NZ_JACJDN010000983.1:0-888 GCF_014163565.1 Pseudoalteromonas sp. SR45-5
CAAGCCGTTCACATACAACATCCATTGGAGTTTTACCTTTGAATGAGCCGTGAGCGCGTTGCCAATTGTAGTAATGCTGCCACTCAGGTAACGTTTCATTTTTGAGTTCGTCCAAATCCAAATTAACGGTCGAATAAAACTCTTCCTTATCAGTTCTTTGTGACCTTTCAACTTTGCCATTTAAGTGAGGAGAGCCTGGCTTATTGGGGCGAAATTTAATGCCATGCTCCATCAATTTGAGCTGTACTTTTTCAGCAAAAAACTCCGTTCCGCGATCAGTTTGAACTCGCTGTATCGGGAATGGCATTTCTTCTATTACCTTATCGATGAAGGTAAGAGTATTGGCTGCCGTTCTACGCTTAAAAACGTCCAACACGCGATATCTAGAGCAATCATCAACAGCAGTATATTGATAAATCCCTGGTGCAATTTTACATGTATCCATCTGAACTCGGTCACCAGGAATAGGTCTTTGGTATCGAATGAAGTCTTTTTTCTTCCGCTGAAAAACTATTGGTTTTACCTCATGTTTGGTCAGCACTTTGTGAATTGAAGCAAGCGATAGCTGAAAATTATGCTCGCGAAGAAGCTCATTTTGAATTCTTCTGGCACCAAGTTTTCTATTTTTTCTGAGTTTAAGAATCCACTCTTCAATTCGATTATTAATTTTAGTGTTTGGGGAGCTGTGCGGGCGTCTAGAAACGTCCTGTAGGCCGTCTAGTCCATCGCTTATACCACTTTCGAAGAGTGGGCCTAGAAATTCCACACCGACGACAAACTAGGCCCGCATTATTAGTTTTTTCGTAAAGCTCAATCCACTTTAAACGTTGTTTAATTTCTTTGTTCATAGCGTCATAGTATATTGAAACGATCTCTATGAATCACACA
>NZ_JACJDN010000984.1:0-884 GCF_014163565.1 Pseudoalteromonas sp. SR45-5
GCCTGAGTTTGCAGTTACTTTACAGGCTGAACACAAAAGGATGGCAGCTTTATGTCTACAGAAAACGCTTTATTAACGATTCTAGTCGATAGAATAAATAACGATACGTTGGTTTTACCAACGCTACCTGAAGTAGCGATTAAGGTTCGCCAAGCTGCAGATAACCCAGATGTGAATTTAATCCAAATGTCAGATGTAATCTCACAAGATCCAGCGCTTTCAGCTCGTATGATAAAAGTAGCTAATAGTGCGATTATGGGACGTTCTGTAAAAGTATCTAATTTACAACAAGCAGTGACTCGTATTGGATTACGTCAAATTAAAAACATTGCTACAGCTATGGCTATGGAACAATTATTTGTATCAAATAATGAGCTAATTAAAGGCTACATGGGTAAGGCATGGCAAAAAACATTAACCGTTGCTAGCCATTCAATATCACTCATGGAGTTTTATTTAAAAAATAGTAAGCACACGTCACTAAACCGCGATTCTATTACACTCGCCGCACTTGTTTATAATATTGGTGTATTACCAATTTTAACTGAAGCTGAGCGCCACCCAGAGGTATTTGCTAATCCAAGCTTTTTGGCTCATGCAATTCAAAAGCTGAGTGGAAAAATTGGCTCATCTATTATGCAAGCGTGGGAATTCCCTAAAGAGTTTGTTGATGTAGCTCAGAGCTGGGCTGACCCGAGTTACAAACCTGAAAAAGTAAGTTACGTGGATTTTATTCGAGTAGGGGCTATTTTAGAGGGCACGTTACAAGTTTCTGATAAGTCGGCAGCGCTGCAAACGTATATAGACAAAGGCGTTATACCGTCTATGCAATTATTCACAAGTGATGAGTACAACGACATGCTAAAAGATGTGAAAAACATGTT
>NZ_JACJDN010000985.1:0-883 GCF_014163565.1 Pseudoalteromonas sp. SR45-5
TCTCTTTATAGCGAGCTGATTAACATTCGATAATATTAACTGCTAATCCACCGCGAGCGGTTTCTTTGTATTTGGTTTTCATATCGTTGCCGGTTTCAAGCATGGTTTTAATCACTTTATCAAGTGATACCTTTTGCTCGCCACTGCCACGAATAGCTAAACGTGAGGCATTAATTGCTTTAATTGCGCCCATTGCATTACGTTCAATACACGGTACTTGTACTAAGCCACCAACAGGGTCGCACGTGAGGCCTAAATTATGTTCCATACCAATTTCTGCTGCGTTCTCTACTTGCACAACATTGCCACCAACAATTTCTGTTAATGCGCCTGCAGCCATAGAGCACGCAACGCCAACTTCACCTTGGCAACCTACTTCAGCACCCGATATAGAGGCATTCTTTTTATATAAAATACCAATAGCAGCAGCCGTTAATAAATAACGTGTGGCTATATCGCGGTCTACTTCTTTCACAAATGTGTGATAGTACATAAGCACAGCCGGTAAAATACCCGCAGCACCATTAGTTGGTGCGGTAACTACACGGCCACCTGCCGCATTTTCTTCGTTTACGGCAAGGGCAAATAAATCAACCCAGTCCATTGCACGAAGTGGGTCGTTACTGACCTCTATATTTAGTTTTAAGTATAAGCTAGGCGCTCGGCGCTTTACTTTTAAGCCGCCAGGTAGGATACCTTCGGTACGCATACCACGGTCAATACAGGCCATCATTACTTTCCAGATATGAAACAGCGTGTCTTTTATTTCATCTTCAGTGCGCAGTGTTTTTTCGTTCTTCATCATTAAGCTTGAAACACTAAGCCCTGACTCTTTACACATCTCTAGTAGCTCTTTTGCGCTACTGAAAGGGAAAGGAGCTGG
>NZ_JACJDN010000986.1:0-878 GCF_014163565.1 Pseudoalteromonas sp. SR45-5
GCCAGCATTTATGCTTGTTTTAAGTATTCAAGTTTATATCCTAACTACTGTAGAAATTAAATTAAAAGATGGTAGAAACTTGAGTGAACTAACGATAAAGGACATATTAAATTTTGATAATAAAGAAATATCTTCAAGAGAATAAGTATTTGGGCTTTATTAATAATTCGATAAAAAGAGAGAAAATATTGCTCGTTTTTTATTCCTAATACGTTATGGTATTTAAATAACAAAATAAAATTAAGGAACAGCCATGAATACATCTGCCTCTGATCACATTCCTCAAGAAGCCTTTGATTGGTATGACGAATACGCCCACGGTTTAATGGACCGTCGTACTTTTATGAAAAAACTCGGAGGGCTTGCTGCACTTGGTTTTTCAATGGCTGTACTTACATCAGCATTATTACCTAATTACGCGCTGGCTGAACAAGTGTCGTTTAACGATGACGATATAACGGCAACGTACGAAGAATTCGATTCGCCAAACGGGCACGGTAAAGGCAAGGGTTACTTAGCAACCCCTAAAAACATAGAAGGTAAGCTCCCTGTTGTTCTTGTGATACACGAAAATCGTGGATTAAACCCATACGTAAAGGATGTAGCAAGACGCTTAGCGAAGGTAGGTTTTATTGCATTTGCGCCCGATGCGCTCTTTCCACTGGGTGGCTACCCTGGTAACGATGATGAAGGACGCGCCATGCAAAAAACCATGGACCGCGCTAAAATTCAAAACGATTTTGTAGCCGCAGCACACTTTTTAAAATCGCATGCTAACAGTAACGGTAAGTTAGGCGCTGTCGGTTTTTGTTTTGGTGGCTACATTGTTAATTATTTAGCGGCAGTAGATAGTAATTTAATCAGCGCCGGAGTGCCTT
>NZ_JACJDN010000987.1:0-877 GCF_014163565.1 Pseudoalteromonas sp. SR45-5
AGACGGGCAAAATTTCATTCTCAATAAAAACAAATCTTTACCATATTATTAGCGTAGTTTTTAGCTGTGTTGGTGGAGTGGGTAGCAACACATGCTTTATTAAGCAATAGCTTGCTATTGAAAGTATGACTGCTTACCTGCCTACGGCTATTGATGGAAACTACTGCTTTAATGGGTACGTCAAATCATCTAGTAGGAGATGTAAAATGATGGGCAAAACAGTTTCTTCTGAAGAAAATGCAAAGCTAACAAAGTGGCTTAAAACTAAGCGCCATGAAAAGGGTCATACAATGCGAAGCCTAGCACAAGTGCTTGGAACGCCTCATTCATTTATCGGCAAGATTGAAAATCAAGAACGCCGTTTAGATGTCATTGAGTTTGTTCGCTATTGTACAGCTCTAGAAGTTGATCCACATGAAGCACTTAGCTTGCTAAAAGTAGATTAACTCAATAATTGCTTAGTACACTTTAAGGGGCACTTGATAGTGCTAAGCAATATGTTAATGCAGGGATGCATTAAATGTTTTTGTGGTAATTCTTCTCAAGCTCATACAACTTATACCTAATCAGATATAAAAATATCAACGAAGGTAAAACCATTAAGGCTGTTAAAATAAAGAACAGCGACCAATTTCCCATTAACCAATCATCAATTACTACACCACTGTAGCTTGAAAGCAATGTTCGTCCTAAATTCCCTAATGACGCCAGTAATGCATAGTGCGTTGCACTAAATGCTCTATCGCATAACATCGATATAAAGGCCACCATAGCGACCAACGACCACGCTTGCGTAAAGCCATCAATAACAATAGCAAAGGCATACAGCCTTAGGTCAGGGCCAACTAAAGCAATCCACGAGAAGGCTAAGTTTGAA
>NZ_JACJDN010000988.1:0-870 GCF_014163565.1 Pseudoalteromonas sp. SR45-5
TATTTACGCGAATGAATCGTTATTTAAAGCGGGTATACATCCAAAGCGAGAAGCGGGAAAAGTATCGCTCAAACGTTATCAAGCACTTATCCCTATTATAAAAGACACGCTTGCGGCGGCTATTACACAAGGTGGTACAACGCTTAAAGACTTTGCACAAAGTGATGGTAAGCCTGGGTATTTTGCTCAAGAGCTATTAGTATATGGGCGTAAAGGCAAGCCATGTATGACGTGCGAAAACGAATTAGAAGAAATTAGATTAGGGCAACGCAGTACTATTTTTTGCTCAAATTGCCAAAAGTAGTTATTTGAATTTTACCGACTCTAAATTTAATGAGATTTAAGGGCCAGCTTTAAAAGCGGGCCCTTCATTTTAAAGCTCAAACGGTGCTACACCGACTGCCTTCATTTTATATCCTACCTGCGCGATTTCGCCCGACCATGTTTCTGTGCTTATTATTCCGGTTACAACGATTGCGTCGTACAGACTATCTATAGGCACACCACCTTTAATCGTTACATGGACTATTTGATTTGGCGGTGGTGGTGGTACGTGTATACAGGCGCCAAAATAAGGCACGAGTAAAAACTCGGTAATTACTTCGCTATCGCCCTCAAGTGGCACAACAAAACCTGGCAAACTTACCGATTGACCATCAAGCGCTTTTACCACTGGAGCATCTAAATCGGGTTGCACCCAGTTTTGATCGCTGCCTTCGTGATTAGCTTGTGCTTGAGTGTCTATTTGCATATGACCTTTGGGAATTAAGTCTTCCCAAAAAATTTCTTTTGGTGGATTGGCATAGCTCGCTACGCTTATAAATAATAAGCTAATAGCAGCAATGTATTGAAAAGCTGTTTTAAAAAATG
>NZ_JACJDN010000989.1:0-861 GCF_014163565.1 Pseudoalteromonas sp. SR45-5
TATTTACAAGGCCTTGATATTGAATATGTAAAAATTGATGGAAGCTACATTCAAGACTTGTTAGATAATTCTCAAAGCCAGTTTTTTATTCAAACCGTTAATAATATTTGTCATGGTTTTGGTATTAAAGTGTTGGCATGCTTAATTGAAAAGCCCGAAACATTAAAAATGCTTGAAAATTTAGGCTGTGATGGTGTACAAGGTAATTTAATTATGGAGCCTTCTAAAGTACTTACAGGTAAGAACCGTGATAACGTTAATAAAGAGTTTACTTTTTGCGCAGACACGCTAAAATTCTGTAATTAGATACTCACTTAAAGGGACACAAGATGAAATCAATTTTTTTAAAGAGTTTATTAATAGGTGCAATGGCTTTTACCGTTTCACCTGTTTACTCACAAGCAGATTCTGATGTTGTAGTACAATCTGACAGCCTTACTAATTTACTTAATATTTTAAATAATGCTCCGGATGATATTTCGTCTGAGGAACTACAAAATGAGTTAGTTGCTGCTATTGAGCAATTCTGCCAAGATATGGGTCCTATTGACCTCGATTCACCTATTGCAAACGGTTCGTGTAGCGCTGAACAACTTGATATATTAATTAACGCCGTTGTTGCTTCTTTAGGTGCCGATAATGCGTTAATTTCTGACTTTTTAGCAGCCTTAGTAACTGCTGGTTCTGATAGTGATGCGGTAACTATTGCTGCAATTACTGCTGGTATAGATGCCACAGTTGCATCTGAAGCTACTGCTGCGGGTCCTACTGATGATACCCCAACTGCAGCTCCTCCTGTTGTTGTTTTACCAACAACTACTGTACCTCAAGGTACTGGTGGTACTGGTGGTGATGCTGGTA
>NZ_JACJDN010000098.1:0-8868 GCF_014163565.1 Pseudoalteromonas sp. SR45-5
GGCGGAGTTAAATATACATCAACGCTTATGTATGCGTATAACTTTAAAAATGATAAAGGTCTTAAATTAGCTTTTAAAGCCAACACAGTAAGAGATGAAATCCAGCCACAATATTCAGACCGAATTGTTAGTTTTTTACCTGAAAAAGAAAATAAAATTTTAGTTCAAGGGGATTTTAAAATTGCAAATACCCCAGCAGTTTATGAGTTAGATTTAACCACATTACGTAAGACACAAATACAAAGACCACGCAGTAATGTAGTTACTTGGTTTGCCGACAGGCAAGGTAAAGTTCGTATTGCAAAAAAAATGGACGATACGCAATTTACTTACGATTATTTTGATGAGAATAAACAGTCGTGGGAAACTTTATTTGATTATGAGGTTTTTAGTAAGCAAAGTATTTCTATATTAGGGTTTGATAAAGACTCTAATTTTTTATACATCACTGCGTTACATGAAGGGCGCGATGCATTATTTAAACTCAATTTAACGACTAAAGCTCGCGAGCTAATTTACAGTAATAGTAAATATGATTTTGATGGGTCTATTTTTTATTCACAACAAACTGGCGAAGTTGCAGGCTTTACTGATTCACATTTAGATGATGGTATTAAATATTGGGATAAAGACTTAGATAAATTACATCGTTCTTTGCGCGTATCGCTCCCTAAAGAAGAATATAAATTAGACATTGTAAGTACCAGTAAAGATCAGCAAAAATATATACTCTATATCAGCTCAGACAAAACGTCTGGTAGTTATTTATTTGGGGATAGAGTAAAAAAACAGGTGAGTGCAATTGCTGATGTTTATCCGCAAATAGATGCCTCTGTATACAGAGGCAAAAAGCGCATTAGCTACAAGGCAAGAGATGGCTTAAAAATAGAAGGCTATCTAACTCTACCAGTAGAATATAAAGAAGGTGATAAGTTACCAACAATTATATTTCCACATGGCGGCCCTATGGCAAGGGATTATGCTAATTTTGATTACTGGACAGCTTTATTAGCCTATAACGGATATGCTGTTTTACAGCCTAATTTCCGTGGTTCGAGTGGTTATGGGCACGACTTTTTAATGCAGTCAATTCAAGGTTTTGGTTTGGCTATGCAAGATGATTTGCAAGACGGTGCAAACTGGTTAATTGACCAAGGAATAGCACAAGCAGATAGCATTTGTATTGGTGGTGCTAGCTATGGTGGCTATGCAGCGTTAATGGCTGTAATTAAGCACCCAGAAACGTTTAAATGTGCGGCTAGTTTTGCTGGGGTAAGTGATTTACAGTATTTAGTGAGTAAAGCACGACACTTTACAAACAAAAATATCGTTAGAAAGCAGTTTGGAACTGATGATGATTTACTAGAAGCTAATTCTCCAGTGAATTTTGCTAAAAAAATAACAAGACCAATATTGCTTGTACATGGAACTGACGACAGTGTGGTACCTGTTTACCATAGTAGAGAAATGCAGGATGAACTTGATGATGAAGCAAAAGATGTTACTTATATTGAGCTTGAGGATGGCGATCATTACTTATCTTATCAAGAACACAGAGTTAAAACTCTTCAGGCATTTTTAGACTTTTTTGATAAACATTTGAAAAAATAAATAGCCAGACTCCAGTTAAATAGCAAAAAGACAACTTAGGTTGTCTTTTTTGATCACAATCTTCCTTTGTTTGTGCACATTGTTTGCACTTTTACTTGTTAACTTTGTTTTATTAAACGTTAAAGTAAAGGTTCAAGCATTGAAAACACTTCTTAAAACAAAAGCCGCTAATGCAACTAAGTTATTTGCGTTAAGTGCGCTTTGTATCGCTTTAAGCGCATGTAATAGCGATTCAACAAGTACTGCAACAGACGGCGATACAGTCAGTAATAGTGTTCCAACGGTTGATGCTGGTATTGACCAAACTGTTAATGCGGGCGATACCGTTTATTTAAGTTCAACGGTTGAAGATGACGGTGAAGTATCGGTTAGTTGGTCGCAAACATCAGGCACTAGCGTTAGTTTATCTTCAAGTACTGCAACGTCTACAGAGTTTGTTGCCCCAGAGGTATTAACCGATGAAGCACTTGTATTTGAGATCAGTGCAGATGATGGCACAAACGATGTCGTTGTAGATACAGTTATAGTTAATGTGATTGCTTCATCAGACTCAGATACAGTTGATAATAGTGCAAAACTTACCAGCTGGTTAATTAACAACGATACAACTTCTACATACATACAAAATAATGGTGCAGTGGTTGAAGATGTTCAATCAGTTGAGGTTGTTAGCGTTACTGAGGAAGATGCTGACGTTGAATACATGTATGTGCAAACTACTGACATTCCTAAATATGATGTAACGCTTACACAAGACCAAGTAGACGCGTTAAATAACCGCCCGCGTGCAGCTACCGATTTTTATAACGGTGTAACTTCTGCAGCAGTAGGGCAAACCATTTCCTTTGGTGAAGATATTGGCTATAACAGCAGCACTGAAAACTGTGATGACACAGGCGGTGCAGGTTATTGGCCTCCAGGACCGGGTTGCCCAACAGAACAAGCGGTTGAAGCGTATTTTCCGCTAACACCTACCGATTTATCTGACGCTGAAACTTGCGAAACAGGTTTAGGTACAGTTGGCTTAATGGTTAATGGCACCAGTATATTTAACTGGGGCGATGGTATGAGCTACGGAAATAATATTTGGTATACATTAGCGCCCATTGCTGAGCAATATGATGTTGATGTGTGTGGCGGACATGCTGCTAACGGTGAATATCATCACCATTTTTATACTAGTTGCTTAGCTGATTTACTTGAAGATGATGGCGATGCGCATTCACCTATCTATGGGTTTGCAGCTGATGGCTATCCGCTTTATGGTCCTTATGAAAGTAACGGACAACTAGCATTAAGTGGCTGGGAAATGCGAGATTACGGTGCACCTACAAGTGAAGGGGGTTGTGGTACTGAGGGTGAGCGAAGCTGTACCTTAGTTGATCAATACGATGTTAGCCAAGGTACACAAACAAGTGATGCAGGTCCTGCTATAGGTGCACAAGTAACGACGCTCTCTGGTAATACATTGAATGCCGACGATGGTTATTACTTTGAAGATTATTACTACGCGCAAAAAACAGTAACCGGTGCTCAATTAGATGAGCATAACGGCCACGATACTAATGATGGTAAGGGTTATCACTACCATATAACACTAACGTTAGACAGTGATGGTAAATTACAGCCTTCTTTTCCTTATCAAATAGGGCCTCGTTTTAAAGGTCAATTAGCCGCTAATTCAATTGGTCGCTGTGATACTGGCGAAACAATGGGTCCACCACCGGGAATGTAAGGAGTAACTATGCGTTATTTTAAATACGCATTGATCCTAACAACTGCTGCGCTATTGAGCTTCAAGCTCTTTGCGCAGCAGGAAATGATGGATCATAGCCATATGCCTATAGCTGTGCCAAATGACACGCCAACCCCGGCATTAAGCCTTAAGTTATTAAAAGATAGTATGTCGGGTTATAACTTAATTTTAGATACACAGCGTTATGATTTGTCTGTGCCGCCAGAGGGCACGATGAACATGCAACAAATGATGGGCGTGACAACAAACCAAGACACCGGTTTTTTACAAGGTCATGCTCATTTATACATTAATGGGGTTAAAATACAGCGAATTTACGGACAAGCGTTGCATTTACCTGCTAACTTATTTAAAACTGGTATAAATACCGTATCGGTTACTTTAAATAATCATGGTCATATGTATTGGACCGCTCAAGGTAAAAAAATAGTTGCTACGCTGTATGTTAACGACCAAACCAAAGAGTTTATAACATACCGATTTGAGAGCTTTCCTAGCAAGGTTGAAAACACGCATTAATGAAAATTCATAATAAACTTTTTTTAATACTATTTAGTTTTACCTTTAGTGTTATTGCAGGGCTTGTGGTTCTTATACAGTGGAGCATAGGGCAAGGCGTAATTGATTTTGTTAATGCAAAAGAGGTGAAAGCGCTTGAACCACTTGTTGTGCAATTTGCAAAGCAATACGAACAAACACCCTCATGGGAGCATGTTGTCGGCAATGGCGAAAGCTTTAGAAAACGTGTTGAATCGCAATTAGAAAATAGCCAGTTTTTGCCTAGGCCACAAGAAGGCCCAGGTCCGCGTGGGCGAGTGATGCGACCACCGCCGCCAGATCATATTCGTTTAGAGGAAGATCGCCGCCCACCGCCAGAAAATATTGCTCACTACGCTTTGCTTGACGAAAATAAACAGCAAGTAGTGGGTAGATACCTCAGCGATTTAAAATATATAACAACCCCAATTATTGTTAACGATAAAATAGTGGGTTACTTAGCAGTTTCTAAAAGAGATAGCTTGGTTGATGGCTATGAGCTTGATTTTTTACAGCAGCAAACTAACTACTTATGGTTTATTGCTTTAGCTGCGGTATTGCTAACATTAATGGTTACTTTTTTATTGTCTCGTCACCTAGTAAGCCCTGTAAAGCAAATTGCTAACGGTATGCATCGCTTAACGCAAGGTAATTACGAGACCAAACTCACGCTTGAGCGAAAAGACGAGCTAGGACAGTTGAGCGAAGATTTTAATACGCTTGCATTTACACTCGCTAAAGATGAGCAAGTACGTAAGCGTTGGCTTGCTAATATTTCTCATGAGCTTAGGACGCCAATGAGTATTTTACTCGGTGAACTTGAAGCTATGCTACTTGGTATACGAGAACCGAACGCAAAAAATATAAGTTCGGCTAACGATGAAGCCCTACATTTAAAACGCTTAATAGACGACTTGCATATGCTCAATAGCGCAGAGTTAGGAGGTATGCACTACACTATGCAACCTACTGATATGGCGTTATTATTAAATACTATTGAGCAAAAGTATCAGGTTTTGCTTGAACAACATAATATAAAAATATACCTACTAAATAGCGCTAAACACATAACTGTACAAGCAGATAAAACACGCCTTTTGCAGCTACTCGATAATATTCTAATGAACGCAGTACACTATGCACAATGTACAACTATTTCTTTAACGGCTAATAATATAAGCATTAAAGGGCAAACTTATTTAGAGCTTATAATCGAAGATAATGGCGTAGGTGTAGAGCAGTCGCATTTATCGCATTTATTTGAGTATTTATACCGAGTAGATAGTTCGCGTAATCGCCAAGAAGGCGGTTCTGGCTTAGGTTTATCTATTTGCCAGCATATAGTTAAAGGTCATAAAGGTGAAATCGCTGCAGAAAAAGCCAGCTTAGGCGGCCTTGCTATTATTATTAGATTGCCAACTATTTAGTTTATAAAATAAAGTTAAGGTTACTTACAGAGATGCCTATGAGTGAACAAATACTAATTGTGGAAGATGAAGTAAAGCTAGCTAACTTAATGAGTGACTTTTTAAGCAGCCATCACTTTATTACTCATCAAATACATCACGGGAATGAAGTATTACCTTGGCTTGAAATTAACAGGCCGAGTGTAATCTTGCTAGACATAATGTTACCAGGTCAAAGTGGTATTGAACTGTGTAAAGCAATCAGGCGCTTTTCAAACGTGCCTATTATTATGGTATCGGCAAAAGTAGAAGAAATAGATAGGCTGCTTGGGCTGGAATTAGGTGCAGATGATTATATTTGTAAGCCGTTTAGTTATGCTGAGCTGGTGGCACGTGTAAAAGCTATTTTAAGGCGATTAAATAACGCAAGTGACGTTACAGAGTCAACAATGAAGCTTGACGAGAGCAGCTACAGCGTAAAATATAAATCTAACAGCATAGAATTGACGAACTTTGAATTTCAGCTATTTAAACCTTTGTTTAACAACCCAAATCGTATTTATTCGCGCGATAGCTTAATGGACACTATGTACGCCGATCAGCGTATTGTGAGCCACCGTACAATTGATAGCCATATTAAAAAGTTGCGTAAAAAACTAGATGAAGTGACACAAACTGAAAGTGTTATCCAGTCTGTTTATGGGGTTGGCTACCGGTTTGTGCATCCACAGTAAGGTGGAATGAGCTATGACGATGAGTTACTCATCGTCGTCAGCATTTTTAATTCGCTCTAAACGGTCAAACTCTTCGTATTCGGCAGCTTGGATTTCATCAAGAATAGAATCTACATCAGCAAGTTCGTCGCTGTCTTCAAATTCACCTGTAAGCGTTGAATTAGGCGTTAAATTGGCCTCTTCAAATAGTGCCCACATTTCTTTAGCGTATTGAGTTTTTAGTATGCTTGGCGCAAATTCACCATAGTAGCGGCGTATGTTATTGACATCGCGTGCAAACATAGCTTGTGCACTGTTATTTGCTGAGGCGTTAACGGCTTGCGGTAAATCTATAATTACAGGGCCGTTATTATCTACAAGTACATTAAACTCAGATAAATCACCGTGTATTATACCTGCGCAAAGCATTAGCTTAATGTAATGTATCATGAGTTTATACTGCTCAATCGCTTGCTCTTCACTAAAAACGACATGTCCTAGTTGAGGGGCTACGTTACCATCTTCATCAGAGACGAGCTCCATAAGCAGCACGCCATCAATACAAAAGTAAGTATCAGGAACACGTACACCCACGCCAGCTAAACGAGATAACGCATCAACTTCGGCATTTTGCCAAATTTCTTCTTCTAATTGGCGGCCATAGCTAGAGCGTTTACCCATTGCACGCGCTTGGCGTCCACCACGTACTTTTCGGCCTTCTTGATATTGTGCCGCTTTTTTAAAACTACGTTTAACCGCATCTTTATACACTTTCGCACAGCGAATATGTTCACCACAACGCACAATAAATACATCGGCTTCTTTACCGCTCATTAGTCGGCTTATTACTTCGTCAATAAGGCCATCATCAACAAGAGGTTGTAGGCGTTTAGGTATTTTCACAGATTGCCTGCTAAGTAGGGTTGGTTATTAATCATTATTTATGAAAGTGCTCTGTATTTGTTTGTTTAATTGGCTCAAGCAGTATATCAGCTTTGAGAATTAAGGGCAGTAACACTACTGCCAGAGAGTAATTAATCGTATTATTTTATTAGCTTATATATTGATTGCAAAGCAATCAACCAGAACTTTTTTTGAATCATCAGTTTTTATTAAAAATAATTTATTACTTCCTCATTATTTGCACATTGTTTGCGTTTTTAAAGCGTAATCTTAGTTTAATTCTTAAATACGAGGTTATTACTATGAAGCATTTTTCAACTCTTGCCACTGTGGCAATATTATCTATTGCTTTTTCAGCTAATGTAGCTGCTCGAGGCGGTGACAATCCTCCTGAAAAACCTGACTTTTCAACTATTGATACTGATGGTGATGGCGTAATTAGCTTTGAAGAGTTTAGTGCTAAAAAACCGCCGCACGGTGATGCACAAACAATTTTTGATTCTATAGATGCCGATGGTAATGGCGAAATTACTGAACAAGAGCTTAGCGATCATAAACCACCTCGTCGTGAACGTTGAAAGGATACTAAAATGATTAATAATATTGGCAGCAGCTCTGTGAGTTTTGTGCCGCAACAAAGTAGTCAAGCTGCAAAATTAACAACAGAGCAAAGTGATTTTGTTAAAGAAACGCTTGCACAGTTTGATGCAGAAAACTTAACTAGCGACGATGCGCAAAGTATTCAAGCTGCATTTAAAGAACAAGGTATTGAACCAACAAAAGAGCTTGCTGATTTAATGGGCGAACTCGAGTTTGATGCTAAAAGCATTGGTGATGCAGGAAGAGCAGAAGGTCAAAGACCGCCGCCACCGCCACAAAACTCATTAGAATCAGTCGATACAGACGAGGTAGTGAGCTACTTAGATGAGCTCTTAACTGAGTATTCAAACCAGTTGTCTGATGAAGATAAAGAATCAATCCTTGCATCAGTGCAAGAGAAGTTTGGTTTAAGTGAAGGCGATTCACTGCTAAATGTAACTGCTTAGGTGTTATTACTTAGAGTAAAGCTGACTGTTACTCGAAAGTCTTAAGTCCAAAGCCCAACGGTTAATTCTGTTGGGCTTTTTTATTGGCTTAATTTAATCGTGTTTCTATTTTGCTGGTGCCATCTTCTTCGGTAAATTTAAATACAAAATCTTTTTTACCGTCTTGGTTTATATCTACCAGAAGAATATCTTTATTATTTTTAGGCAGCGTTAGCTTTAATTTTTTGCGTTTATCATTTAGCAGTGAGTCTTGCTCTCCATAATAAATATACAGCGTTTTTTTACTGTATTTGTATACCGCATCAATATAGCTATCGCCGTTAATGTCACCTAAATAGAGAGCCGGTTCTGATTCATCGCCATTCATCCCCACTTCCATTTCTAAATCAAGTTCAATACTCGATTTATTGGCAAATGAGCCGTCGGGTTGCTGCTTATAAAGATTCATTTCTACATCTACATCAGTACTGCCACCGCCTAATGCCATAGAGGCGATAGTACCTAAGCCAATATCTAAGTCCATTTTTTGTAAATCAATTAAGCCATCATTATTAAAGTCAGTTTTGAGCAATAACTCACTAGGGCCCTGTGTTTCAAATAAGGTAATGGGCGTATTAGTAAAACCTTTAGCACTCCCTAGGTACAAAGTATGTGCTATTTTTATATCTAGCGAGTCCATACCTTGTGTAGGCTTAAACTGTCTGGTTGTAAAATCTAGAAATCCGTCGTTATTAATATCAATAATTTGCTTTATTTTGCGAGTCTCGCCATTGCTTAGCTCGCCTAGCTCAATGCTAAAATCAATTGAGGTAAGCTTTTGCTCAAAGCCCTCTGAATTAGCAAGTAGTACATCTGCTCCAAAGTCATTTGAAAAAACCAGGTCGTTTAATCCGTCG
>NZ_JACJDN010000990.1:0-861 GCF_014163565.1 Pseudoalteromonas sp. SR45-5
TAGGCTTGTATTTATTGCTAGTTGCTTTATCAACAATAGCAACAAAGATTGTTGGCTTTGATGAGATGACTCAAAGTACCTCATTAGCTTTTACTTATTACGTCCTCGGATTTGTAACCTTTTTAATCGTGTATTTTTACTTAGGCTATAAGCATGAAGTTAGGATGACACCCATTCTAACTTTACGGAAATTATCAATAATTGCAGTGAGTTAAGTTAAATTCATGAAAATGAATCACGTAAAAACAGAACTGTATTGGTAAGATGAAAATAAAAATAGATAGATCAATAGGCGACAACAATTTTTATTAAAAAATACTAAACAACTCGGCTTCATTGAGCCTAATTTCCTTTAAAATAAAAGCGGAATATTACCCACGTTATGATGATCCCCAACTGCTAGGTTTTTTCTGCTGCATCGCTTATTTTAACAAATATATTTTGCCCACCAGAGTAAAAAAACACCCACACCAAATTTCCAGTAATACCTTCCAAAACGTCAATTAAAGCAACAGCTAACAATTTTTTATATTCCACGTGAAATACAGTAACGATTGAACCAAAATAGGAACTCAGCTATGGTTTGTTTATCAAAAAAATAAAAAACGAGTTAATCTACAGGCTCGTTAAGATTAAAGAAACTAATTAATTGAATCTGACTGTTAGAGCTATTCTACAGCCTCGTTGTATTGCTAAAGGATTATCGTGAAATATTCTAGGATTGTACTCTTTTCAGTAGGCTTGTATTTATTGCTAGTTGCTTTATCAACAATAGCAACAAAGATTGTTGGCTTTGATGAGATGACTCAAAGTACCTCATTAGCTTTTACTTATTACGTCCTCGGATTTGTAACCTTTTTA
>NZ_JACJDN010000991.1:0-860 GCF_014163565.1 Pseudoalteromonas sp. SR45-5
TCATTATTACTAAGTGCTGTTTGATAGATGTTTTTAGCGCTTTGTAAATCACCAGCCCGACGATGCAAAATGCCCGCTATATTAAATAATTCAGGATCATTGGGAGTGTATTTGTTTGCTTGTAGAATAAGTGAGTAAGCAATATCCAGCTGTTTGTCTGCTAGCGCTGTTGCAGCTAAATTACTGTAAAACTTAGAAACTAAATCGTTATAATCTGCACTGCTTGAATAAAAGCTGCGACGGGTAGGAAAGTAGTCGATTAAGGTGCCCGCTCTGAAAAATTCAACAATATTATCATCTTTTTTCTCTACTTTTGGGGCGTATACTCTTGTTCTAAAGTGGCTTGCTACATAAACAACATTATTTTCTTTTGCGTATACAGGCTGACTTGTTACTTCTTGAAAGCTCGTTTCTAATCCGAGAGCTTGTGCATAGCTTTGTGTTAAAACAGCTAAGCTAATGCAGTTGCCTTGCGAAAGTTTTAAGGCTTGGGCTGAAGTAAGTGTATCGCCGTGGTATTTAAAGTTAGCTAAGTTGCTTTCGAGGTAGTTGTAAATAATGCGGTCATGACGGATTTCAGACTGTTTTTGTTTTTCGGCATAGGCTAAAAATTTTTCTTTTTCAGCATTTGGCAGCTCGAAAATACTGTACTCAGAAGGAGTGTCGAGTTTATTAAACAAAGAATGGTTTAATAGTTGTTCAAGCTCTATTTGTTGTTCTACTTGGTGAACCTTGGTTGTGTTACATCCAACTAAATATAAAAAAGTAATACAGACTGCTATTTTATAAAACATCATAAACCCACTCCATTGTTAAATTTTACATTACAATGTGGTGGGTTTTTAATCAAGCACTTGCTG
>NZ_JACJDN010000992.1:0-858 GCF_014163565.1 Pseudoalteromonas sp. SR45-5
TACTTAGCCCACTAGGTTACAAACCTCGCGCCGCGATTTAATCGCCCCTAGATTGAACAAATTTCAATTCGCAAAGATCAACACGCCCTAGTAAATGACAACTTTAGCATTGCTAAACTCATAGCTTAGCAATGCACCATTATTTGATTGCTGTATAAGCTTAGCTTTATTTAAACCATGTAGTCTAAATAGCAGGGGGGCAATAACAGATACCGCAGAGCCCGTTGCACTGTCCTCATTTACTCCAAACTGGGGTGCAAAATATCTAAAATGCGCTATGGCATTTTTCTTGTCTTTATTTTTTATACTGAGTGCAATTATTGCATTTTTGTGGAGTTTACTCAAAGCTTTAAAATCAACGTGTAAGCTTTTTAAATCGTCTTTTTCAACGTCTTTACTAAATTCTTTATTAAATTCTTCATTAAATAATACAACCGTATAACCGTTTTTATCACCGGTACTGTAGGTTGCTTTTATTGCGGATGAAAACACACTTTTTAACTCACCTTTAGCTAATTCGCTTTTTTTAGGCTCTATACTTTTTAGTAACAACTGTGCGCGTTGTTTTTTTACTCTTATAGTAAAGCGCTCATTACTCATTGATGTAAATACTTCAGGGCAATAACCAAAATACTTTATTAAAAAATTAGCGGCCGCTAAAGTACCATGCCCACAGCGTTTAATTTCACTTGTTTGGTTAAACCAGCGAATATTACAATGGCGTTTAGTTATCTCATTTTGATTTAAAAATACGGTAGCAGGGTGATTTGATTGTGATGCAATATATTGCATTGTTTTTGATGTTAACCCAATTTTATAAATAACAATTAAAGCACTTGAGCCTTTTAAGTTATTTGC
>NZ_JACJDN010000993.1:0-855 GCF_014163565.1 Pseudoalteromonas sp. SR45-5
CGCTTCTCGTGAGGCATTATACGAAGATGCTACATTACTTGAAGCCAAGCAGGAGCTTGGTGAACAGCTAATAACCTACCTTGTAAATATGGCAGAAAATGCACCCGAAAAATTTGAGCATTTTGTAAGTTGTCATCAAATGGCATTAAAATCACTTGTTTTAGATAATCATTATTTTTGTTTAAAAATAACACCATTTCTTAAATTCGAAACAAACTTAGGCAGTATGACTTTAGGTAATTATATTGAAAAATATAAGCATATTACTTACGTTGAAAATGTGGATATTTTTCGTCAATTTGCTCAAATATCGAGTGCAAAACAAGAGTGTTTAATAAACGGCGGTTATGCATATTGCACTGATATATTAAATTTATATGCGCACCTTAGCAAAACGCATATTGAGGTACTTGACCCGCAAAGCTTAGTTGGTCAGCTTAGTGATACTGATATAAACCCAGCGTTATTAGCTGAGTTTATAAACAAAGCAAACACTGTAATGAGTGACATTTGCCCAAACATCAGTGTAAAGCAATTCAAACCAGAGCAAGTGCCTGCGCTTTATATCAGCTGCGAAAAGCAATACTTTATTAAAAGTGCAAAAATAAACCAAGTTGAAAGTGACGAACTATGGTCTGACATTATTGATACAGTAACAAAGCCAATAGAAAGCTATGTATTTTCTGAATTATGCTTAAATGCAAACCATGAGTTAATTACTTCACTAATTCACTGCAATGAGTTACCTCAACTCCAACAATGTTTAAAAATAATTTATGTACAATCACTTTTAATGGGGCACTTTCCTCTTAATAAAAATGAAATGGATATTTTAAACACAGGTTTAATATCTAT
>NZ_JACJDN010000994.1:0-855 GCF_014163565.1 Pseudoalteromonas sp. SR45-5
TCAAATTTTTGTATTTTAGGATTTTTGAATTTAAACCCATTAGAAATATGGGTATTAATCATTGTCGCCATGCCCTCAAACCCAGCTGGCGCAGTGGCAACTAAATCGCTCAACAAAGGGTTTATAAGCACTTGATGCTCTTCTATTAAAGTTGGGCTTTCGTATATATCGTAAACAAGGTTAGTTAGTGTTTGTTGGCTTTGTTGTTCCATATCATTTCTATAGCGCCTTAGCTTAGGCGTTCATAGCTCCCTAGAGTTCTAAATTGAATAAAGGTAAATAAAATTTATTACTTTTTGTTCCTTCGGTTACTTTTTGCCATTTCTTTTTCGACAGCAGCACGAGCGTCTTTTATATCTTTAAAAAAATCATACTGATATTTAACAAGACCTTGGTATTTTTCTCCTTTACTTAAATAAAAAGAGAGCAAAATAAAGGCTACATTGATAGCTGTTGAATATAATACCCATTACCTTCTAAAATTATAAAAGTTGGTAAGCAAATCACAGCTAAAAATAAAGCATAGAATTTTAATATGTTTGCGCAAAAAAAAAGAGCCTTGGCTTACTTTAAAATTTATAAGGCAAAATGCTATTCCTGTAGAAAATAAAATGCCTAAAAGCCACTCAGGTTCTGTATCAAAGTATTGCGTTAACACAGTCATTCCGGAGTATACAGCCCCCAAAAGTAAGAGCACTGTTACGAGTAGGAACCTATGTAAAAGCTTCCATGGTGGAAATAATAGAAATACCTCATCGTTTTTAGACACTACTTACTCAACTCCTCATATACTTCAGTTGCAAGTAAAAGCTAAACTGTGCCATAAAAATTTTTAGATTAAGAACCTATCTTTCC
>NZ_JACJDN010000995.1:0-843 GCF_014163565.1 Pseudoalteromonas sp. SR45-5
TTGGTTTAATCATTGCATCATCTAAATCACTATTTAAATTTTTAACTTATTAAGGATTGATTATGGCTACTGCAACGAATACGAAACCAAATACAACTTCAGATGTTAAGCCTGACGTTAAACTAACAAATACTGAGTCTCCTCTTACAGAGAAAGCAACATCAGCGGCGCACGATGCTGTAGATGCACTTTCTAGCAAAGCTGCAACAGCTGAAAGCAGTGTGCGTAAAGGAGCTTCTAGCTCAGCAGATGCATTGAGCGAAAAACAACTTATTGCACGTGAAAAACTAAGCGAATGTACTGCAAAAACTCGTGCTTTTGCTTCTGAAAATCCATTAGCAACTGCGGGTATTGCTTTTGCTGCGGGTATGTTAATCACATCACTACTTCGTCGTAAGTAATTAGTGATGAATAACCCACAAACAACAGCAACCAAGGATGGTAATGCGCAAGACCAAACTACTGAGCAACATAGCCAAAAGGACGATTGGCAAGATCATGTTGCAATGCTTTTAGAGTATTCTAAGCAGCTCAAGGATGATTACCATACTCAAGGAAAGATCACCCACCAGCTTGCTAAAGCTGAATGGCGGTTATCGCTTAGATCGCTTGCATTGATCACTATATTTTTAGGATGCTTTGCCAGTGGTTTGGTTTTGTTGTGGGCAGGATTTCTAGGTGCTGTTGGATACGGTGTATACGATGTTTTTGGGTCGGTATGGCTAAGTATAGCAACAGCTACTTTACTACAAGTTGCTTGTTTAATATGGCTTTGGAAAAATACAGTATACTTAAGCAATAAAATTGGCTTTAGTAAAACACTTAAAAGTTTAAAGCAGCTAT
>NZ_JACJDN010000996.1:0-839 GCF_014163565.1 Pseudoalteromonas sp. SR45-5
TATAAAAAATGCCGCTAAGCTTAACTGAGCGGCATTATATTATTCAATAAGCTTTTAAAGAGGCCTATTAAAAACCAAATATTTTTAAATCAAAAAACTTAGTCGCCACTGTATTTATAAATATTACAGCTAGAATGACAGGAATAAACGTTGAAAGTGAAAAGTTAACGTACTTTTCCATCAAGCTTCCCGCATAATTAGGCGAACCTAAGCTTAGCTCTTGTGTTAAGCGTGCTTTTTTCCAGCGGTACATTACAAACAAACACACCATTAAGCCATTAAGCGGTAAAATTGTGTCGTAAAATACATCAACAATAATATCAAAAAAGCTCTTACTAACGCCGCCATAACTGGTGAAAGATGTAAGGCTGTCAATCATACCAAACGACATTGTACATAAAATAGTAAGTACACCGGTTGAAAGTGTAAGGATGCCCAGTGCTTTTTTACGGCTAATACCTTTACGGTCGCTTAGTGTTGCTGTCGGTACTTCCACTATTGAAACAAGTGAAGTAATCGCTGCAAAAAATACTAATAAGAAGAATGAGAACGCAACAATAGACGCACCTACATAACCAATATCATTTTGCAGTGCTAATAATATTTTAGGTAGGTATACAAAAATCATTGATACGGACGAATCAGAAAGTGCTGATGGGTCTGTATTTGGGTCAAAGCTAAATATCGCTGGCAACACCATTAGCCCCGCTACAAACGCAACGAGTGAGTCAGTAATAGCGACCATTTTAGCACTGCTTACAATGTCATCTTTTTTAGAAATGTACGACGCGTAAGTCATTAATATACCCATACCCAGCGATAGCGAGAAAAACGCTTGG
>NZ_JACJDN010000997.1:0-831 GCF_014163565.1 Pseudoalteromonas sp. SR45-5
GTGTGATTAAAGTTGCTATCAATGGCCATGCAATGAAATTGAGCGCCTAGCTTGTGGTATTGCTTTAATAAAATCGGTATGTCTTTTTTATCTTCTTCTATTCCCATAACCAATGCTGATACATGGCCTATGTTTAACGTATGGTCATTAATAAAGTCTTCAAATTCTGGGTGGAGCTTATTATTAAAAGGCGTATTGGCGCTAACACCTTGTTTATTATTAACCATTGCATGGTCAATAATTGCAACAGAACGAGGGTCATAAAGTTTACTTAATGAAACCGTGCCATATAAAGTCCTATAGCGTGGATTTTGCGCCATAAACGCACCGATCCCTTTAAATAGCAGTAATAACCCATGGTAACTGCCCTGATGTTTTTGAACTATAAACGATCGACCCATTTCTAAGCACGGCTGTTGCTGATTAATAAAAGAAGGTTCGAAGTTAAACATTTGCGATAAATAAAGAGCGCTCACGTCGCTATTTTTTTGTAATAAATCGGTTTGTCCAATTCTATAAGCACCAATAATTTCTTCATTTTTATGATCAAAAATAAACAAATGCATGTAAGTCGCATCAAACTTATCTGTGTCGCATGGCTCGCCACTTCCTTCGTTTAATGTGCGAAAGGTTATTTCTCTGAGGCGTGTTATTTCCGTAACGCAATTAGGTATTTGCTCTTGGTAGCCGTAATAAACTGAGTAACCTTTAAAGTCGACTAAATGCTGCTCGCTTGGCAAGTTTGCAAGCTCATTTTTCATTTTTGTTTTATCAACTTCTTGCATAATAGCTTTGAGCTGTGTTGATTGGTTATTCTCTTGCCAAGGCGTT
>NZ_JACJDN010000998.1:0-824 GCF_014163565.1 Pseudoalteromonas sp. SR45-5
AATTCCCAAATGGAAGCAATGAATGCCGACCTGACGAGTGCCATGGAGCAAACCGATAAAGCCAATAAAACAAAAATAGATTTTGTAGCCAATATGAGTCATGAACTTCGCACCCCAATGAATGGCATATTAGGTATGTTGCAACTTTTACAAAGCAGCGAGCTTCCCTCAAGGCAAAAACACTACGCAGATAAAGCTTTTTCAAGTGCTCAAAATTTATTGCAGATTTTAAACAATATTCTGGATTTTTCTAAGCTAGAATCGGAAAAAGTTCAGTTAGAGCAAATCCCTTTTACCTTACATACTATAGTTTCTAACGTTCAAAATTTATTCTCAACAAATGCCAAGCAAAAAGGTTTGTTATTAAACTTTACTTTACACGTTGATGCAGGGCTTGAACTTATTGGCGACCCAATGCACTTAAGCCAAATAATAAATAACTGTGTAGGTAACGCAATTAAGTTTACTGAGCATGGTGAAATATCATTAATTATAGAAGCGACATCTCAACACGAAAAAACAATAAACCTTCGCTTTAGTATAAAAGACACGGGTATTGGGATGACTGAAGAGCAATCAAAAATTATATTCCAGTCTTTCTCGCAAGGTGATTCAAGCACAACAAGAAAGTATGGTGGGACCGGTTTAGGACTCACTATAAGCAAACAATTAACTAAATTGCTGGGCGGAGATATACAAGTAAGGAGCACGATTAATCAAGGTAGCGAGTTTTTCTTTACTCTACCCTTTACTTTATCTGAGCAACAAAAGCTTAAAAAACACGCCTTATTAATTAGCCCTGATAATGAGCAAATTAAAAAATT
>NZ_JACJDN010000999.1:0-821 GCF_014163565.1 Pseudoalteromonas sp. SR45-5
GCCACTTGCCGAAGATGATAAAATTTATAACGTAAGTTACCTGTGCCATCGTAGCGGTAAAATAGACGAGCAACGTAAAATACACATAACCCCGCATGAGCAAAACGATTGGGTTATTCAAGGCGGCGATAAAATTGCCGTGTTTGATACCGATGCCGGTCGTGTAGGTATTCAAATTTGTTACGATGTAGAGTTTCCTGAGCTTTCACGCATATTGGCCAAACAAGGGTTAGATATTCTGTTTGTGCCATTTTGGACTGATACTAAAAACAGTTATTTACGTGTGCGCCACTGTGCACAAGCGCGTGCAATAGAAAACGAATGTTATGTGGTAATTGCAGGTTCGGTGGGTAATTTACCAGAGGTAGAAAGTCTTGATGTGCAGTACTCACAATCGGCGGTATTAACGCCATCGGACTTTTCGTTCCCGCACGATGCAACACTTAACGAAGCCACACCAAACACCGAAATGCTGCTATTTAGTGACCTTGATATGGATAAGCTTAAAATACTTCACAGCGAAGGCACAGTGCGTAATTTAAAAGATCGCCGCGAAGATTTATACGAAGTGATTGTTAAAAAGAGAGACGTTTAATGGCGTGGGTGTACTTAATTATTGCTGGGTTACTTGAAATTGGCTGGCCGATTGGCTTAAAAATTTCGCAAAACGCTGATACACGCTGGCAAGGCATAGCAATAGCGGTGGTATTTTTAGTCGCTAGTGGTTTTATGTTGTGGCTTGCACAAAGGCAAATATCAATGGGTACCTCATACGCCGTATGGACAGGTATTGGGGCCGCCGGTACGTTTTTAGTGGGAAT
>NZ_JACJDN010000099.1:0-8820 GCF_014163565.1 Pseudoalteromonas sp. SR45-5
TTAAAGTTTTGGCAAAATTTCATGTTAGGAACGTGAGGTCCACGACACATGTCTACATATTCTTCGTGATGATATAACCCAGGACGGTCATCTTTAGCGATGTTTTCGTCCAAAATTTCTATTTTGTATGTTTCGCCACGCGCTTCAAATGTATCGCGTGCTTCTTGCCAGCTTACTGTTTTTTTCACTACGTCGTAGTTGGTTTTTGCAAGTTGCAGCATACGCTTTTCAATTGCTTCAAGATCATCTTGTGATAGTGAGTGTTCCATATCGATATCGTAGTAAAAACCGTTATCAATGGTAGGACCAATTGCCATTTTTGCGTCTGGGAAAAGTTGCTTAACTGCATGACCGATTAAGTGAGCACAAGAGTGACGAATGATTTCAAGGCCGTCATCGTCTTTAGCGGTAATGATCTCAAGACGAGAGTCATGACTAATTAAATCACATGCATCAACACGGTCGCCATTTACACGGCCCGCAATGGTCGCTTTAGCTAAACCAGGACCAATGTCGTTTGCAACATCAAGCGTGCTTACAGGGTTTTCAAAACTACGTTGACTTCCGTCTGGAAGAGTAATAACTGGCATTATAAATCCTTGCTACAGTGGTGACACCTACAATGTATCACGTGTATTTTTAATAAATTAAATGAGAATGACTCGACAACGCTTTTACGAATAAGCATTGACTAATATATGTAGATGAGGAGTCTATTCAACTACAAAGATATATTGTCGCGTGCCGCGCATTTAATTACAAGTTTAAAGGGGTGAAATCGACCCGTTTTATCCACAAAATGTAGCTTTTAAAGCAAAAAAATCATTTTATTAAAATATAAAAGCATCAATGCATTAAATACGTGCCTACGGCTATACCCACACTCGCATTTTAATGTGCGTTGCGTATAATACTGCGTAATTAAGTTATTTTAGAGAATAGACATGAGAACATGTGGTGTAGAAATTACCGGTAGTGATGTACTACTTTGTATTTTAAGTAAAGATAATGACGTATTTGATATTCGCGATGTGCGCCAAACACGCTTTACCTTAGGTAACGGTAACGACACTGAAGTAATGCGTAAATTTCAATTCGATTTTGCAAAACTAATGCAAGATTACCAAATTGATTCTGTTGCAATTCGTGAGCGTCAGCCTAAAGGTAAATTTGCTGGCAGTGCAAAAGGCTTTAAAATGGAAACTGCAATTCAATTAATTGACAACTTAGATGTACGTTTATTTACTACTACTGAAGTTAAAGAGCAGTTAAAACGCAACCCCATCCCTATTGATTTTGAAGAAACAGGCCTTAAAAAGTACCAAGAAAATGCCTTTGTAAACGCTTACGTTTATATCATGAAAAAAACATACCGCAGCGACGAAATGTAAACTCATTACTCGTTTAAAAACGCGTACTTACATTGTAAGACGCGTTTTTTTGTGTCTAAAAAGTAGTATTAGCTTTTATTAATCTAATAATACATTAGTCTAACTGCACTTCTCTTTGTCGACAATATGTGTTTATTTTAACTTTGTAGTTTACATAACTCACACACATTTTCATGGAGAGAGCAATGCACACACACACTACCCCGGTAAAAGAAGTAGAGCAAACAAATCACTTGCCGTTATCCCAAAGCTACTTTAAAGGTATACAAAGCACACCTTTAACAAATTCAACTATAGGCGAGTACTTTGACTTTATTGTCGACAAAAGGCCAGAGGCGTTAGCTGTTGTAGTTCATCACCAAGGTATTAGATTAACGTATAAAGAATTTCAAAAAGAAGTTAATCAGCTTGCGAAGGGGTTACTTGCCCTTGGCGTAAAACCAGGTGAGCGCGTTGGTATTTGGTCTCCTAATAATATTGAGTGGTGCTTAACCCAATTTGCAACGGCAAAAATTGGCGCAATAATGGTGTGCATCAACCCGGCATATCGTCCTAACGAATTACAATATGCTTTAAATAGTGTTGAATGCTCAACTCTAATCACAGCATCAAATTTTAAAGGCAGTGATTACTTAGAAATGCTTAATGGTTTAGCGCCAGAGCTTGCAACTTGCGATAAGTACACACTTAATTTAAAAGCACTACCCACTCTTAATAATATAATCCGCATTGGCGATGAAGCATCTCCTGGTATGCACTCTTTTAATGATGTTATTAACTTGCCAACAGCAGCTCATGAGCTTGAATTAAAAGCAATAGGTGAAAACTTAAATGCTGATCAAGACATCAATATACAATTTACATCAGGTACAACAGGCAACCCAAAAGGCGCAACGCTCACTCATAAAAATATTTTAAATAATGCGCTATTCGTCGCCGAATCTATGCACTTTACGAGCGATGACAAGTTATGTATCCCTATCCCGTTATATCATTGCTTTGCAATGGTATTGGGTAGCTTATTGTGTGTTAGTAAAGGTGCAGCAGCCATTTACCCTAGTGATTCGTTCGATGCAAAAACCACGCTTGATGTAGTTCAACAAGAAGGATGTACAGCGCTGCACGGTGTACCTACTATGTTTATTAGTGAGCTTGAGCTGAGTAACTTTAACGATTATGACCTAAGTACTTTACGCACGGGTGTAATGGCAGGCTCTACATGCCCAGAGCAAGTAATGCGCAAAGTACAAACACAAATGAACATGCATCAAATACTGATTGCTTACGGGCAAACGGAGTGCAGCCCCATAAACAACATTACCGAAACAGACTCTTCAATAGAGCGGCAAGTAACAACGGTTGGCCGCGCACTTGCCCATACCGAGGTTAAAATAATTGACGAGCTGGGTAACATTCAAAAAATTGGTCAACCTGGCGAAGTGTGTAGTAAAGGTGCAGGCATAATGCGCTGCTATTGGAATGACGAAGCTAAAACAAAAGCCACAATAGATGACGAAGGTTGGCTGCACTCTGGCGATTTAGGTGTCATGGATACAGAAGGGTTTGTTACGATTGTTGGGCGTATAAAAGATATGATTATTCGCGGCGGCGAAAACATTTACCCTCGAGAAATAGAAGAAGTACTTTACGCCTACCCTGGCATTCAAGATGCTGCCATATTTGGTATAACCGATGAAAAGTATGGCGAAGAAGTGTGCGCTTGGATCCAACCAAAAGAAGATGCTGTACTTGATGAGCAAGCAATTCGTGAGTTTTTAAAAGACAAACTAGCCTACTTTAAAATGCCACGACATATCCGTTTCGTAGAAAACTACCCAATGACAGTAACAGGTAAACTGCAAAAATTTAAAATGCGCGAGCAAATGCAAGAAGAGCTAAGCGACAACGCTTTTTCCTAGTTTCGTCTTTAAGTAACTGAGGCTCTGGGTAGGGAATTTATCTCAGAGCTATGTTCAGAGCTAGCAGCGTTAAATTTACGTATGTTAGGACTAATACTAAAAAGCACAGCCAATTGGCTGTGCTTTTTATGTACTGAATTTATTATAAATTCATCATTCTCTTTTTTAAACGTTCTAAATCAATCGCACTCGAACGCACTGTTAATTTAATATGGCTGTATTCATATTCTTCTTTAACAACACTCATACTCGATCGAATTTCGCCCACAATACCTTTAGCTGTGTACGGTATAACAATCTCTTCTTCAATCATGTCCTCTTGAGCAATGCCAATAATGTATTTGTGCAGTTTACTAATATCATCTGGATTACGTGTAGAAGTCATCATCGCATCAGGAAACTCATCCATTAGCGACTGCTGTTGATCAGTACTTAATTGGTCTGACTTATTCAGTACTAATAATTTTTTGCTACCTTCTACCCCAACTTCTGCCAGTACTTTATGTACTACTTCAAGTTGTGAGCGAAAAGAAGGATCTGAAGCATCTACAACATATAACAGTAACGACGCATCATGTGCCTCAGCGAGCGTTGAATGAAATGAAGCAACCAAATCATGAGGTAATTTTTTAATAAAACCAACCGTATCTGAAACCAATATACGAGGCCGGGTAATCGGATACAGCGCGCGAACAGTGGTATCTAGCGTTGCAAAAAGTTTGTTTTCGCCTTCTACATCACTACCTGTAATTGCGCGCATCATTGATGACTTGCCCGCATTGGTATAACCAATTAAAGCCACTGAGAATAGCTCAGAGCGCTGCGTACGTCTGTCCATCATTACATCTTGAACACTAACAAGTTCGCGCTTTAATTCTGCTAACTGATCGCGCACTTTACGGCGATTTAGCTCAAGTGTGGTTTCACCCGCACCTTTACCCATTTGGCGTTCTTTATCACCTGTTGATGTTTCACGAAGCCGTGGCGCGACATAATTAAGGCGAGCAATTTCAACTTGTAATTTTGCTGTTTTAGTACGCGCATGACGGCTAAATATTTCAATGATAATACCAGTGCGATCAAATACTTCTACACCTAATTGGTTCTCAACATTACGCAGTTGAGAAGGCGTTAAATCGCAGTCAAATACCACTACATCGGCACATGCAAACTCTAAATCGTTTGATGGAATTTCTGAGGATATTTCGGTTAAAGGGTCTTCATCAAGTAAATCATCTTCTTGCTCGTTTTCAACCATCCCTTTATTGCCGGTAAGGTATGCTATTTCAGCTAGTTTTCCTGAGCCCAGTACATTAACTTTTTGGGTAGAACTTTGCTTTTGCGATTGTGTACCTACTACTTTAAAGCCTAATGTAGTTACCAAACGAGCAAGCTCTGCAAGCGATTCTGTTGCTTCGTCGCCTTTAAATTGTGGTGTACTAATAGAAATAAGTAACGCATTAGGAAGTGATGGTTTTGCAGTTAGTTGCATAATTTTTTATATGTTAATGCACCTAAAGTGCAAACCTAATTTTCATTCGAAAGTAACTTGATCCTACGCTGTTATGACCGAGCTTTACAGCGTTATAGCTTACGAATGCAATTATTATCTTTATTTTGCCAAAATTAGCGTTAATCTGTGAACTATTTGTGCGGGGGCAATATAATTTTTACACGCAAGTAAACCAATAAGTAACTTGGTGTTGTTATAAATGTATTTAATTATTAAGTGTTGGGGTTTAACATTGATAATAGGCTTTATGTAGCATTGCACATACACAAGCCCATTAACTAAAAGCTAATTAGCTAAAACCAGTGACTAAGCAGACTCTTCTGGACGATGCTGCTTTTGTACGCCGGTTAAAAACAAACGTAATATTTGATCGTTACAAACACGGTAATGTTTGTTATCTACTTTACGAGAAAATGCGCTTAACTCATGCTTACTTAAATCAAAATCAACAAGTGCAAGTGTTGCTATAACATCTTCTGCTTTCATATTTAAAGCAATACGTAGCTTCATAAAGATAATATTGTTGTTTAGCTTTTTCTCTGGCTCTGGTTGCTCACCTTCGCGTTTGCCACGTTGGGTATTAATAAACCCATTTAAAAAGCTTGCAAACTCAGTATCACTTATTGGGGTAAAAGCCTCTTCACCTTCTTTAGTTAACCATGCAATTACTTGCTCTTTGGTGACCGTAAGCTCTGCTGATGCAAAAACATTGACCATAGCAGTATCAGTTAAGTTAAAAGTGTAGCGAATGCGGCGTAAAATATCGTTATTAGTCAAAGTAAATCCCAAAGTGAGGTATAGCAACCAAGCAGTTATTGCTTAATTTTATATAAGCACCTAGTTTAACAGGTTTACTAATACCACCCTATTAATTTTTATCTGAGCTTCTTATACCTAGTTACCAAGCACCTTGGCAGGATCTACGCGCGTTGCTTGCCATGCAGGATAAATAGTGGCAAGTATCGCAAGCACAAACGTAACAATCACTGTAATACCAATGTCTTCAAGTACTAATTTACTTGGTAAAAACTCTATAAAATAAACGCCCTCAAGCGGATTGGCTCCAAATAATTGGCTTATCCACGTAAAAAGCTCACTTATATTAAGCGCTAATACCACGCCAATTAGTGTCCCTAGTGCCACGCCTACAAATGCTTGCATTAAGCCTTGCATTACAAAGGTGGCTAAAATAGTACTGTCTTTCGCGCCCATGGTTTTTAAAATTGCGATATTGCCTTGTTTTTCGCGTACTTCCATCACCAAGGACGATACAATATTAAAACTGGCTACCGCTATAATTAAAAACACCACAATATAAACAATGGTACGCACCATTTGAATATCTTGATAAAGGCTGCCTTGGGTTCTAAACCAACTAGAAATATACACGTAGTCGTCAATAGTTTGGCCCACTCTTAGCGCTATTTGATGCGCCGAAAACACATCATCAACACTTAAACGCAGCCCTGTTACTTGGGTTTCATCGTAACCCAATGTTTGCTGTGCTTTGTTAAGATGTATAAATGCAGCGGTACTATCAATCGGTCCGCCCATTTCTATAACACCTGCAAGGTTAAGTGTTACGCGTTTAGGCGCTAATAATGATTGACCTTTTTGACTAATTTGCGGAATAAGTAATGTAATGTTATCGCCTACTTTGGCGTCTAACTGTTTTACTATTTGTTTACCTAAAATTACATCGTCAAGGCCTAGCTGGCTGACTAATTTACCACTGGTAAACTGATTTACCGCCGATACATTACTCTCGAGCGATGGCTCAACACCTCGAATTTCTATCGCTTTTAGCTGGCTTTTATATTGCGCCATCCCATTCACTGCAATAAATGGCGCAGCCCCTGTTACATGCGGTTGTGTTTGTAAATCCTCAATTTTTTGCGACCAATTCGCGATGGGTCTACTTGGTGCTACATATTCAACCTGTGGCACAACACTTAGTAATCTATGTACTAGTTGCTGCTCAAAACCATTAATTACCGACAGCGCCACAATTAAAACCGCGACACCTAATAAAATACCAATAGTCGACGCTTTAGCGATAAAACTAACAAAGCCGTTTTTTTCATCTTTGTGGCCTGAATAGGCTCTAAAACGTTTACTTAAAAATGCACTAAGCAACATGCTGCGACTCTTTAATAGCTAGTTTTCCATCGTCTAAATAAGCTATTTTGCCCAGCTTATCGGCAAGTTCTAAATCGTGTGTAACTACCACAAAACTGGTGTTTAAGCTTTGGTTAAGCTCATTAATTAAATCGTAAATTTTAATCGCATTTTGTTTATCTAAATTACCGGTTGGTTCATCAGCAAGCACAAGCGCAGGTTTTGTAACCAGTGCACGGGCAATAGCCACGCGTTGGCGCTCTCCACCAGAAAGCGCAGACGGTTTATGCGAGCTGCGATGTGCAAGGCCTACTTTTTCGAGCATATCGAGCGCTTGAGCTTTGGCTTCTTTTGCACTCAAGCCTTTAATTAATAATGGCATAGCCACGTTTTCGACTGCGCTAAACTCCATTAATAAGTGATGAAATTGATAGATAAAGCCCAAGTTTTGGTTTCTAAATGCGGCTTGCTCTGTTCGCGAAAGTTTTGCAACTTCTTGGTTTTTAATTTTAGCGCTACCTGAGCTTGCGGTATCTAATGTGCCAAGTATGTGTAAAAGCGTACTTTTACCAGAGCCAGAACTCCCTACAATAGCGAGCATTTCACCTTGCTGCAGCGCTAAATCAACACCTTTTAATACTTCAACTTGGTTGCTGCCATCTTGATAAACTTTACTTAAATTTTCACAACTAATTACTAAATCATTCATAACGTAATACCTCTGCTGGTTTTACTTTTGCGGCTTTACGCGCAGGATATAAGGTAGCTAAAAAGCTCATAGCAATACTGGCAAACGCTATTATTACTAAACTCAAAATATCAAATTTTACCGGAAGCTCTATACCTGCCAATAAGTTTAAGCCCACTAATGCAAGTAGCTCATTTATATATAAACTAAATATTACACCTAAAAATGCGCCTATTGCTGTACCAATTACGCCGTTATATAAGCCTTGCACCATAAACACTTTTTGCACTTGCGAAGGCGTTAAACCTAACGTTTGTAGTATGGCCACTTCACCTTGTTTTTCGCTTACCATCATGGTTAATGCCGATACAATATTAAATACAGCCACCAATACAATGAGGGCAAGCAACATAGACATAATGCGCTTTTCCATAGCAACGGCTGCAAATAGAGTACCTTGGGTACTGCGCCAATCACTATAATTATGATCTTGTAAAATACGCTGGCTTGCTTCAATAAACTCATCTAGTTCGAAAGGTTCGTGCAATGAAACACTTAAATTTGGGGCAGTGTTTTTATCCAGCTTTAATACCCGTTGTAGTGAAGCGCCACTTGTAAACGCAAGTGCCATATCTATCTCAGATCCGGTTTCGTATATTGCGGCCACTTTAAATAAACGCTGGCTGGGTACTCGCCCAAGAGGTGTATATGTTGAAGCATTAGGCATAATAACGCGAAGCTTATCACCCACGCTAACGCCTAATTTACGACTCAAATAACGGCTTATAGCAATGTTGTAATTTTTGTTTAATACAGTTTTCCAATCGCCTTGCACTATTTTATCGGTAATTTTATACAAAGACCCGCTGTCGTTATAAAGGCCTTGTAGTAAAACGCCGTGCAAGTCTTTATTCGTTTGCAAAATAGCTTCGCCGTGGCGATATAAGCTTACATGATCAACATAAGGAGATTGTTCGAGGTCGGTTTTAAGGGTGCCCATTTGGGTGGCAGTGTGTTTACCTGCGCTAACTTCAACATGCGGAATAAGTCCAAGCATATTGGTTTTTAGGCTATTTTCAAACCCGTTCATTACACTGCTTACCGTAAATAATGCCATTAAACCAATAGCGATACCGGCAATAGAAAAAAACGAAATAAACGATATAAACGCATTTCCTTTAGAGGAGCGAC
>NZ_JACJDN010000009.1:0-21216 GCF_014163565.1 Pseudoalteromonas sp. SR45-5
CCAAGTTGTTTTTAGCTTGGCTTTTTTGTGCCTATTTAAAAGTTTTGTGCTTAAAAGGAGTGGTTATTTCAATCTGTTTAATTGCTTTATTTTCAAACAGCTTTGATTCTATTTTCATCAAATTAACATTAAATGCTACCTAAGGCGTATATTGTATTCAATAGTGTAAGTTTGTGTAAATTTCTCCTTATTAAGATTCATTATCAGCGCATTTTAATTTAGAATGATCGTTCACTCTAAACTAAAAGGTATTTAACATGCAGCGTTCCCGCATCGCTTTATTTGTATTGTCAGCCCTCGTCGGTTCTGTTGCTTTAACTGGTTGTGATCAGGCTGCTGAGCAGTCACAAGCTTCAGCTCCTAAAGCTGTCCCAGTGGGTGTACTTACAGTAAAAAGCCAAGCGCTTACTCTCAAAAAAGAACTTCCTGGTCGCATTAGTGCATTTCAAATTGCTGAAATTCGTCCACAAGTAAGTGGTATTGTACAATCTCGTTTATTTGTTGAAGGTAATGAGGTTAAACAAGGCCAAGCACTGTATCAAATAGACCCTGCTACATTTGAAGCAGACTTAGCAGCAAGTGAAGCAAGCGTAGCGCGCGCAGAGGCAAGCATTGCCAGCTCTAAATCAAAAGCATCGCGTTATAAAGAACTTTTAAAAATTAAAGCCGTGAGCCAACAAGATTTTGATGAAGCAGATGCCGCATACAAGCAAGCTAATGCTGAATTATTAACAGCTAAAGCGCAGTTAAAATCAGCGCAAATTAATCTCGATTACAGCCACGTCTCTTCTCCTATTAGTGGTCAAATTAGTAAATCAAGCGTAACAGTGGGTGCACTTGTAAGTGCCAATCAGAGTACAGCACTTGCTACAGTAACTCAGTTAGATCCAATTTATATCGATTTAACACAATCAAGTAATGAGCTTACCCAGCTTAAAAAAGCATTATCATCAGGTGCTCTAACTGTCGATTCGGCTAGTCAAACTGACGTTGAACTTATTATGGAAGATGGCTCTATTTATCCTCATAAAGGCACATTGCAGTTTTCTGAAGTGACCGTTGATCCAAGTACTGGCTCAGTAACACTGCGTGCTAAATTTTCAAACCCAGAAAAATTATTACTGCCTGGCATGTATGCCCGAGCTTCTATTGTGGAAGGTGTTAAGGCGGGTGCTATTTTAGCTCCGCAACGTGGCGTTAGCCGTAATTCAAAAGGCGAACCAACAGCAATGGTTGTCAGTAAAGACAACACAGTAGAAAGCCGCGTATTAAAAGTAGATAGAACTATTGGTTCTGATTGGCTTGTTACTGATGGCCTAAGTGATGGCGATAAGTTAATAGTTGAAGGTTTACAAAAAATCCGCCCTGGTGCACCTGTGAACCCATCTGAAATTCAATCGTCTGCTAAAGCCGATCAAGCGCAATAACGGAGAGTTTTAATGTCACGATTTTTTATCGATAGACCGATATTTGCTTGGGTACTCGCTATTGTAGTGATGCTTGCAGGTATTTTGGCGATTAGGAGTTTACCTATTTCGCAGTATCCTTCAATTGCACCACCTGCAGTGAGTATTACTGCAACGTACCCTGGTGCATCTGCACGAACACTTGAAGATACGGTAACGCAAGTTATTGAGCAAAAAATGAAAGGGCTTGATGGCTTGCTTTATATGTCATCTACGTCTGAGTCGAGTGGTTCTGCTACGCTTACACTTTCGTTTAGCGCTGAAACTGACCCTGATATTGCACAAGTTCAAGTGCAAAATAAACTAGCTACAGCGACTCCACTATTACCAGAAGCCGTACAAAGGCAAGGTGTGGTAGTTGCAAAATCAGCGCGTAACTTTTTAATGGTTTATGCTTTTGTGTCTAAAGATGGCAGCATGACCAATATTGATATTGGCGATTATGTTTCATCAAACGTGCAAGACATTGTCTCGCGTGTTGAAGGCGTAGGTGAAGTACAGCTGTTTGGTTCTCAGTACGCGATGCGTATTTGGTTAGACCCTACAAAGTTACAAAATTATAAGCTTACACCTGCTGATATTAGTGCATCAATTAGTGCGCAAAATGCACAAGTATCTGCCGGTCAACTTGGTGGTATGCCTGCCGTTGATGGTCAGCAACTTAATGCAACAGTAACGGCGCAAAGCCGATTACAAACGCCAGAGCAATTTAAACAAATATTAGTTAAAACCAATCCAGATGGCTCTTTTGTACGTCTAGAGGACGTTGCTAAAGTAGAGCTTGGCGGTGAAAGCTACCGCGTTGTTGCTCGTTACGATGGGCAACCTGCATCAGGTTTAGGTATTAAATTAGCCAGTGGCGCTAACGCACTTGATACCGCAGAGGGCGTTAAAAAAGCAATTGAAGAGCTAAAACCGTTTTTCCCTGAAGGGTTAGATGCGGTAATACCTTACGATACAACGCCGTTCGTATCGTTATCTATCGAAAAAGTTATTCATACATTAATTGAAGCTGTTGTACTTGTTTTTGTAGTGATGTATTTGTTCCTACAAAACTTTAGGGCAACGCTTATTCCAACTATTGCCGTACCTGTAGTTTTACTAGGTACATTTGGTATTTTATACACCTTTGGTTATTCAATAAATACGCTAACGATGTTTGCGATGGTACTTGCCATAGGCTTATTGGTAGATGATGCAATCGTTGTTGTAGAAAATGTTGAGCGTTTAATGACCGAGGAAAAACTCTCGGCACTTGAAGCTACACGTAAATCTATGGATGAAATTAAAGGCGCGCTGGTAGGTATTGCCATGGTGCTTTCTGCGGTATTTATTCCAATGGCATTCTTTAGTGGCTCTACCGGTATAATTTATCGTCAGTTTTCTATAACACTCGTATCGGCGATGGGGTTATCTGTTTTAGTGGCTCTTATTTTAACGCCAGCATTGTGTGCAACGCTTTTAAAACCAAGCCATGTACATACCAATGACACGTTTTTTGGCCGGTTTTTTACAGGCTTTAACCGTGGTTTTGATAAAACAAATTCAGGTGCACAAAGCTTTGTAGGGCGCATGCTTACTCACTCTAAACGCTACTTACTTATTTATGGCGTGATTGTGGGCGGTATGGTTTATGTATTTTCAAGCTTGCCAACGGCATTTTTGCCTGACGAAGACCAAGGTATTTTGTTTAACCAAGTGTCATTACCAGCGGGTTCTACAACACAACAAACGCTTGAGGTTGTTAAAAAGGTAGAAAACCACTTTTTAAACGATCAATCTGAAGCAGTAAACGGTATCTTTACCGTGACTGGTTTTAGTTTTGCAGGTTCTGGCCAAAACTCAGCAATTGCCTTTGTAAATCTTAAACATTGGGATGAGCGTCAGCGTGACGAGTTATCTGTTCAAGGTGTTGCAGGTAAAGCGATGGGCTACTTTTCAACGATAAAAGAAGCATTTGTTTTTGCCTTTCCGCCACCTGCAATTGTTGAGCTGGGAACTGCTAATGGCTTTAATATTTTCTTACAAGACCGTGTAGGCCTTGGCCATGAGGCACTTTTAGCTGCACGAAATCAGTTATTAGGTTTAGCAAGCCAAAGTCCAATTTTAGCGGGCGTGCGTCCAAATGGACAAGAAGATATGCCAGAGCTACAACTTGATACAGATTTGGCAAAAGCCGAAGCGCTTGGCGTGTCGCAAAATGATATTAACAGTACACTTTCGACAGCATGGGGTAGTAGTTATGTGAATGACTTTATTGACCGTGGTCGAGTGAAAAAAGTGTATATGCAAGGTGATGCACAATCTCGCATGGTGCCTGAGGATCTAAATAAGTGGTATGTGCGCAATGATAATGGCGATATGGTGCCGTTTTCAGCGTTTGCTAGTGCCTACTGGACGTATGGTTCGCCACGTTTAGAGCGTTACAATGGTTTTTCAGCAATGGAAATTCAAGGTAGTGCAGCGCCAGGTTACAGTACAGGCCAAGCAATGGATGAAATGGAGCGCTTAGTTAAACAATTACCAAATGGTATTTCGTCTGAGTGGACCGGTATTTCATTCCAAGAGCGCTCTAGTAGCGGTCAAGCACCTCTACTATATGGCTTATCGCTGTTGTTTGTATTTTTATGTTTAGCCGCGCTTTATGAAAGTTGGTCGGTACCGTTTGCGGTAATGATGATTGTGCCACTGGGTATATTTGGTGCGATTATGGCAGCGCTTGGCGGTGGCTTATCTAACGATATTTACTTGCAGGTAGGCTTGTTGACAACCATTGGTTTGGCATCTAAAAATGCGATACTGATTGTAGAGTTTGCGATTCATAAAATGGAAGAAGGGCTTGGCTTAGTTGATGCGGCTATTGCAGCTGTTCGCCTACGTTTGCGTCCAATACTTATGACTTCGATGGCCTTTATTTGTGGTGTTATACCGCTTGCTATTGCCTCAAGCGCGGGTTCTGGTGCGCAAAATGCGTTAGGTATTTCGATTATTGGCGGCACACTTGCATCATCAATATTAGTTGTTGTTTTTGTACCGTTATTCTTTGTGTTAGTGCGCCGTGTATTTCCTGGCAAAGCTAACGAGACAACGAAGGAGAGCGCAGAATGAGCATTAAAACATTCAGCCTAAGTGCAATTGCTTTATTGGTGCTAAGTGGTTGCCAATTAGCGCCTGAGCAAAAAGACCTTGCTCTACCAGTATCTGATGCTTATGCATCAGATACTGGGAAAACCGCTGCGCAGCAATTAAATTGGCAGCAGTTTTTTAATGACGAAAAACTACAAACGTTAATTAGTCAAAGCCTTGAGCATAACAAAGACATGCAAATTGCAGTGCTTAATGTGCAGCGTGTGCGTGGTTTATATCAAATTGAAGACTCTGCTTTGTATCCATCCCTTGATTTAAATGCATCTGGTACGCGCCAGCGTTTACCGGCTGACTTATCAGGTACTGGCGATGCAGCTATTAGCTCGCAATACAGTGCAACAGTGGGTATTACCTCTTACGAGTTAGATATTTGGGGCAAAGTACGCAATCAATCAGCGCAAGCACTGCAAAACTTATACTCTACAGAGCTTAGCCAATACAGCACGCAGGTGTCTTTAATTTCTGAGCTTGCAAATGCGTGGCTTAGTTACGCGACGGACTTACAACTGCTAGAGCTGGCAAAAGAAACGCTCACCTCTCAGCAAGAGTCATTATCGCTTACGCAAAAAAGCTTTGATTTGGGGGCTACGTCTTCAATTACCCTTGAGCAGCTTAAAAGCACAGTAGCTACAGCAAAAGTAGATATAGCAACATATAAGCGTTTGTTAAAGCGTGATAAAAGTGCCCTAGATTTATTAGTAGGGAAATCTGTTTCAGCCGATTTGCTGCCTAACAAAGACCTAACTAATTTGATCAGCATGCCAGAAGTGCCAGTTGGTTTACCGTCTGATTTGCTATCGCAACGCCCTGATATTAAAGCCGCTGAGCATTTAATGCTTGCTGCAAATGCCAATATTGGTATTGCTCGAGCGGCGTTTTATCCAAGCATAAGCTTAACAGCCAACGCGGGGTCTGCTTCAAGTGACTTAAGTGGCTTGTTTGATTCAGGCTCTGGGACATGGAGTTTTGTGCCGACAATTAGCTTACCTATTTTTAATATGGGACGTAACCAAGCAAATCTTGATGTAGCAAAAGCAGATCAAGAAATTGCAGTGGCAACGTATCAGCAAAAAATTCAAAATGCGTTTCGCGAAGTTGCCGATGCACTTGCTGATAGAGAAGGTTACCAAGAGCAATTAAGTGCCCTTGATATGCTTATAAGTAGTCGACAAATCACGTTTGATTTATCAAAAATGCGTTACGAAAAAGGCGCAGATAGCTACTTGCAAGTACTTGATGCTCAGCGTACGTGGTACGGCGCGCAGCAGCAGTTAATTGCGGGTCAGCAAGCGTATCTTGCGAGTCAAATTAACTTGTACAAAGCGCTTGGTGGCGGATGGAATGTAGCCAGTGAAACAGCTCAGGAAGAGAAATAATATTTGCGGCTTTTAAAGCCGCATTACATATTTATATGGCGAGACTATTTATACCTCTTGCTTTACTGAGTTTATGACTTGGTAGTGGAGTTGAACATGAAGCCTAAAGCAAAAAGGCAAACAGATCCCGCGATAGCACTTGCTAGGCGTGAGCAAATTTTAACAGCTGCTGCAGAGTGTTTTCGCCGTAAAGGTTACCACGGTGCAGGTATGGCAGAAATATCTAAAACGGCAGGGATGAGTGCAGGGCATATTTATAATTACTTTGAAAGCAAAGAAGCGATTATAGAAAGCATTATTGAAAAAGACATGGAAGAAATGTTCTCTATCTTTCAAAAGTTTGAAGATCACCCTGGTGATGTTTTGGCGGCTCTTTTAGATGGCTTAAATATTGGCGTGCAAAGACACATGGATACAGGCTCGTGTGTTATTGATTTAGATATGATGGCAGAAGCGGGTCGTAATATTAAAGTCGCTACTCTTTTGCGTGAAACCGATATTCAAGCAAGAGGGCGCATGAGGCAGCTTTTAACAAGCGAGCGAAGTGCGCTCAAAGACATTGATGAGCGTGAACTTGAAAGCCGAATTAATGTTATTTTTTCGATGATGGCAGGGTTATTACTTAGAAAGTTACTCTACCCTGAGCTAACCGAAAAAACAGTGTTAATAGCGCTTCGCCCTGCGATGAAAACATTGCTGATGCCATTTGATAAAGCGCAGTAACGCTCAAAATAGATAACTAAAAAGTAAGCTAGCCAATATTTTGGCTAGCTTTTTTATTTATACTATTTAAAAACGCTCGATTGACCACTGAAGTGCAACAATTGCGATAGCAACGGAGCCCATTGGCATTAACCATTTTTTATACCAAGTGTAGTGTCGTACATAAATGAGTATTGGTAAGGCTATCAGTAGTATACTAAGTTGACCGATTTCGACGCCTAAATTAAACGCCAAAATACTGAGCAGTTGATAGTCGCTCGACAGGCCAAGCTCGCCAAGTACGCTCGCAAATCCCATCCCATGTAGTAAACCAAAAGCAAAAGTAAGCCAACCTAAACGAAGTACCAACGGCCACACATTATTTAATGCTGCAAATAAAACCGAGATAGCAATTCCAAGCTCTACCCAGCGACTATTTGGTGATACAAGGTTCATAGCGGTGGCGGTAAGCGTAATAGAATGCGCAAGCGTAAACGCGGTTACTATCCATGCTGTGTGTTTAATAATGTGTTTTTTAGAGCTAATACCTTGCCATATTTTGTTACTACGTTTTAAAACACAGGTAAGTAATAGGGCGATTAAAAATAAAATATGATCAATACCTATCCAAATATGTAAAACACCTTGATAAACGTATTGATTGAACGTGCTTAAATAACTGGATTTTTCAAAGCTAAATGTTTGCTGAGCCTCGTTGATATTAAATACACGAGATACACCGTTTATATTTACGATAGATTTATGATTAGCATCGGTTTTAAAAAAAGCAGAATACGAAAGAGAGATTGTTTCACTATCATTGCAGCTAAACAGCAGCGGAATAACCAAATAAGGCTGGTTAAAATGGTTATCTAGCTGATAGATACCTTCACTTTTTAATGGGCATGCTTGCGCGTTTTGCGTGATATTTAAACTTTCTGTAATGAAGTTATTAATTGAGCTGCGTTTTGCTTTTATTTCTGCCCACGAAATTTGACCGTTTTTATCTAAATCCAGAGGCACTGTGTGCTCTAAGTCGGCGATATTAACTTGCCAGGTACCCGTGTATTGGCTTTTGTTGGTGTCGTTATCGTTCTTGCTATTTAGGGTTATATAACTTGTACTTAGTTGATGGGAAAAGCTGTAAGTTGAGAAAATACACAGCATTAAAGTGAGTATAAATAGATAAGGCGTTTTCATAGTGTATCTCGTTGCATCGCTTTTGCTTTAATAAGTAATTGCTCATCGGTGCTCATTTTAGCCTGTTGCCAATTAATATGAGCCCAGTAAAGTGCTTTTTCACGATTTGGTTGTACATCAAGGTAATATTTAGCTAAGTCACTCGCATGAAAAGAATCTTTACGAAGCTCTCTAAGTGTAACTCTTTTCGCCATTGTATTTTGCCATTTTTTATCGCGTTTATTTAGTTTTTTTTCTGCGATTGAAAGCCTTAGTAAAATAGCATCTTCTAAATTACTTTTATCTGGAAGCAGTACGCTTAATGTATTTAATACTTGTTGAGGTTGATTTAGCGCAATTTGAATATCGGCCCATAACACAATGAGGCTCACAGGAGCTTGAACTAAATCTACGCTTTGTAAGTGAGACAAAGCTTGCTTGTAGTTACTTAGACGGTAGCTCATTTCACTTAAAACATGGTTTGTAGCTAAACTAGTTTGGTTATTGTTTATAATTTTAACTAATGTTTGGTAGCTGTCTAAAACGCTTTCATGCTGGCTTTGTACGTCTAGTACACAAGTGCTAGCAGTAATGGTACTTACTTGACCAATCAAGGCAACACAGTGTTGTTTTGCCTTTGTAAATTCACCTTGGGTCATCAATATATTGGCCAGTAACAAATGGCTATTACTGTGCTTTGGCTCGGTAATCAAAACGTTGTTGGCAACGTTAATTGCTTCGTCAAAAAGGTGCTCTTTTTGTAAAACACGAGCATATAAGTAACCAATTTGAGATGAGGGTGTTTGTTTATATAGCTGGGCTAAACGGGTCTTAAGTAGCCCCTGTAAACGCTCTGTTTGGCCTACATATTGGCTGTTAGTGACTAATGTATTTATTTCCTCAACAGACAGAGAAGCACTAAGCGTTGAATTACTGTTAGCAATAACTGCGTCATCTTCTGGAGTATAAGGAGCCGCACTCACCGCGAAAGAGGTTAAGCAAATAGCAATAATAGTGAGGGGTTTAAGTACTGATAAATGCATTATAAATATCCTTTGAAAAAAAGCCATCCATGGCCTGTCAGCTTAATGACTTGGTTAGTTACCGCTTGTAGAAATTAATCCATCAACATCGGTATCAGTGTTTGTAAACACCCGACCATTAACAGTTAACGGCTCTGCATTTGGCGCTTGGTTAAATGCATCGGTTGCAAATTGAGCAAAGTCAACTTGCAGCGCCTCAATCGTAATACTTACTGTTGCAGTAACTTGCGAATTAACGCCATCACTTACACCAAACATAAAGCTATCTGAACCTGTTGCTTCTTTATTAGGTGTATAAGTAAAGTTACCATCACTGTCAACATTAACAGTACCGAGCATTGGCTCGCTTGTTAACGAGTAAGTAAGTGAGTCGCCATCATTATCGCTTGCGTTAAGCATATCGGTAATGCTTACTTCAGTTTGTGTTGTTAGCATTGCATCGCTTGCTGTAGGTGCGGTGTTTACAACCGGTGTAGGTTGTTTTTTATCATCATCGCTACTACATGCTCCCAATGTTAATGCACTGAGGAGAACACAAATATGGGTAGTTTTTAAATTACGCATTATTTTACTCCTTATTTAGAGCCAGCAAGTGGTGTTGCAAGGTATGGGAATGTTGAGTCCATCATTGTTGCATCAATAGGTGCGCCGTCTGTAAATGGCACTGTGCCTGTATTAGCATCCTCTGGTGCACAAAGTCCTAAATCAGTGTCTTCACCATTTACAGGAATCGGATGACATAAACGACCCATCACAACACGAAGTGCAATATCTACCACATCATCACCCGGGCGACGACCATTTGGGAAGCCGGCTAAATCATTACCCGCTACACCAAATGCAGATTGATCAGCTTGCGCTGTTGCTGCAATGCCTGTATTTAAACGCAGCATTTCTGAAGGTGTTACAGTTGCTTGTTGATTAACGCCTGCAAAACCCGTTAAAAATGCAGTGATTAAATCAGTACGCGGGAAGTTAGTGGGTGCCAGTGTTTCTAAGTTTGCGCCAAGGGTCGTATTAACAGCATCTTTAAACAAAATGTTTAATAACTCAGGTAGTGCTGGGTGAGATACATAATCTAAAAATTGTGCATCGTCTTTAGGGTGCGCAGTAGAAAATGTGTCTTTGTCTTTAATGCCAATTACAAGCTCATTTACAAGCGGGCTACCTAGGCGTGAAACCTGAGTTAATGCACCACCGTTTACCGCATTATTAGCAAATTTAGCATTGGGGTTTAATACACGTGCTTGAGGTAAGCTTGCTGTTGTCCACGAACCTATTACGCCGTTACCTTCACCGACAATACAGCTTTTAGGTATTTCGATAGCGATTGATGTTACGTTTTTATCTGCAAGGTCGTCATTATCAACTGATTGCGTTATACCACCTGGAAAACCACCGCCGTCACCAGCACCAGGGGCGCTATCACCTTCTACAGGTACATAGTTTACTAAATCAAATGTTTTACCTAGGTTAACTACAAACGGGTCTTTACGCTGTCCTACAAAAACTTGTGCCATGCTCTCACAGTTAGGAATTGAAACCTGATACACAAATTGGTCAGCATAAGTTTGATAATCGCTCATTGAACCAAATGTTTTATTACCCACATAATCAAGCGGTTTAGAAAATGTGCTGGAGTTTGATGCAGTGTTATTTAATAGCGTTGTTTCGCCAGTACGCTGCGCGCCGCTTATCATGCTTACTGTGTATGATTCGCTAAAATTTGCAGCGCTGTTATCTCCGGCAGATACACCGCCTACATTTTTAAGCGGTACAGACACGGTGCGTTGATTACCTTCAGGTCCAACAGTTAATTGCACACCTTGGTTATCATTAGGAAGCATGCTTTTAAAGTTAAACGCAAATGTAATATCTTCAACAGCATCGCCGTCGTTATCTATATGAATGCTGTAAGTAGCATCTGGGTCCATTGCAAAGTAATTAGGACCGCCGTATGCATCTTGCAGCGGGATGTAATTAGCAATTAATGTGACGTAATCATCACGACCTTGCTCGTAACTATTAAATACATAAAAATCGGTAGAATCTAAAGTCGGGAAACGGCTTATATTTGGCGCTTCTCTGTGGCTAGACGCTTCACTTGGTGCACTTATAAACGTACTGCATACTACTACTGCGAGTATTGATGGAGTTAAAGCTTTCATGACTTTGTCCTTTAGTTTTGATTGAAGTCGTAGTTAATAACGGGTGAGAGTTCAGTATGGATGCAAAAAAGTTAAAATGTTTTTATTTTTTGTTAAAAACTTTAAGGAAAGGTTAGCTGCTTAATGTAAGCAGCTAATAAAAGGCTATAAAAGTAGAGCTACAGGAGTATAAGTTCTGTAGTGTATAACACCTCGGTTGGTGATCCATTTGGTGAACCACCAATAGGTTCTAAGCTTACTGCTAGCAATGCAATATCACTTGCGTTGAAGCGGTTATCTTTTAATAATATTTTACTTCCTTGCTTGGGAAGTAAACCCAATGAAATAGGCGCATCTTGCCCTTTTAAAATCATCCAAAGCTCATAATCTTTATTTGTTTGAGCAACCAATTGGCTACTGGCTTTGATAGAAAGCCCTTGATCGTTAACATCAATAAACCATAATGATTGCTTATCTTGATTTTGGACCAAGGCAATTTGTTGCGTTTGAACAACATTATTAGAAGGTTGAATAATCAAAAAGGCTAAAACAATACACGCGGCTGTTGCAACAAAAGACCATGTACGCCAAATAGAAGGCTTAGTATGTATCACCGTTTTGGTGGGTTGTTTTTGGTTTTCAATACGCTGTAGTATATTTATCCATACATCGTCACGTGGCGTTTGTGGTGTAATAGCACTGGCCAAGTTATTTAGGTTTTGCTCCCACATAATTGTTGCTTCACGTGCTTGATTTGAGTTAAGTAACAGACGCTGAAAACGCTTACGGGCAAGCCCTCTAAGTGTGCCAAGCACGTACTGCCCAGCAAGCGCGTCTAATAGTTCGGGTTTATTATAATTCATAATGTTAAACACCTTTGTAGCTGCATAAGCCCACGCCTGATCCAGCTTTTAACTGTACCTAAAGGCGTTTCTATATGATCCACTAACTCGCTATGACTCAGCCCCTTATAATAAGCTAAGTGAATAGCTTGTTTTTGTTGCGGCTCAAGCTGTTCGATACAATTGACCAGTTTCGTTTCTTCATCGTAATTAACGTCAACACTTTCATTTTCATTTTCATATTCGTCATCGCCTAACGACTGCTCTTTTCGTACTTTGTGATAGCGCAGTGAGTCAAGACTTCTATATCTGACTATACTTATCATCCAACTAATAACGGTGCCTTTAGAGGCGTTATATTCAGATGCGTTATGCCAAATTTTTATAAAAGCGTCTTGTAGTGCCTCTTCTGCATAAGCCCTGTTAGTGAGCATATTTAAGCTAATAGCAAAAAGTTTGCCGCTAGTTTGTTGATATAAACTTGAGAAAGCATTTTTGTCTCCTTGTGCTGTTGCGCACAAAAGAGGGAGTAAATCATCGTTATCCATAGGGGTCCTGTTTTTCTTATTATCATTGAGTAAACGGTTGAGGGTGTGATTTGGATGCAAAAAAATTTAATTGCCTTTTAGATTAGCTGCTTTATACGTAAGTACAAGCAATAATCGGTCAGTGTTTGAAATTTAGACGTGTAAGTATAATTTATTCACATGTTTGTAAAAAATGCACAAAGAGCGGTCTGTAGTAGATTTTAGTTTATTAATTACTATATATATCAATGGCCTATTGTTCGCGTTTGAATTTTAAATGGCATTTATATGGCGTGATATTTGCAAAAGACTACTTAAAGCCGTTTAAATTAAGATTATAAATCGGCATTATTTTCACAAAGGAGAGACTATGTGGGCTGCAATTAGTTATTTACTATTAGCACTACTGCTTATTTTTATTGGTTGGGAAGTGAACTCTGTCTATTTTGCTATTGTTTTTTATTGGACTGCGCTGTCACTTTTATTAGTGAGTACCGCGTATATTTTTAATACAGCAAAAATATTTAGAAAGCGTGAAAATGGGGTGATCCCATTTTATATACGGTGGGCGTTTGTGCCATTTTTATTCGGTGTGCAAATTTATAATGCCTGGTCACGTAAGCGCGATAAAGTGCCGCCCATTCAACAAATAAACGAAAACCTATTTTTAGCTTGCCGATTATTTCCCTCAGATATAGACACATTAAAAGATAACGGGATTACGGCGATTTTAGATGTTACGTGTGAATTCGACGGACTCGAGTGGAGTTCAACACAAGAGAATATTAATTATTTAAACATTCCGGTGCTCGATCATAGTATTCCTACCCATTCTCAGTTAAATCAGGCTATTAATTGGATTCATCACCATATTAAAGAAGACCATCGCGTAGTCGTTCATTGTGCTTTAGGGCGTGGGCGCTCTGTTTTTGTCATGGCGGCTTATTTACTGAGCCAAAACAAAAATGCAGATGTGCATGAAGTACTTGCACAAATAAAAGAAACCCGCGAAACCGCAAATTTAAATAAGCATCAACTTCGCCATTTAGCTAAGCGACATAAAAAAGGCGAATTACTGATTAAAAACAAAGCCGTTTTAATTGCAAACCCTGTATCTGGTACACGATTATGGGAAGAAAAAGAGCACTTAATTGTTGCGCGGCTATCGGATTATTACGATCTGAAAGTACTCACTACTACAAAAGAAGTTAACGGTATTGAGCTGGCTAAACAGGAAATTGCGCAAAATCCGGATATTATTATCGCATGCGGGGGAGATGGTACGGTGGCCGAAGTTGCAAGCGTACTTGTAAATACACAATGTAAACTAGGCATCATCCCTATGGGGACTGCAAACGCCCTTGCGCATGTATTGATGGGTATTACTTCTAAATTTATTCCTGTTGAACAGGCTTGTGACTTAATTATAGATGGTCAAACAAGCATAATAGATACTGCTTATTGTAATAATGAATTAGTACTACTGCTCGCGGGTATTGGTTTTGAGCAATCAATGATAGAAAAAGCAGATAGAGAGTCGAAAAATAAGTCGGGGCAACTTGCCTATTTAAATGGTTTTTTTGAAGCGTTTGGCGAGCAAAAATCGCAGTTACTTAAAGTAAAACTCGATGATAATGAGCCAAAAGAAATATGTACTAATAGTTTTATTGTGGCCAATGCTGCGCCTTTTACAACGTTATTGGCTCAAGGTGGCGGGCAACCTGATCATAGTGACGGGCTACTCGATATAAATTGGTTAACACCAAATAATGAAGATTCAACCACAGTACTAAGTATTGCAGAGCTGATGTTTAGTAGCTTAACGCAAACACATTTAGCTATAAACTCTCATCATACAAATGCCAAAAGAGTAGAGGTTACAGGCGAAGGAGAGCTTAAGTACGTACTAGATGGTGAAGTTAAAACCGCTCAAAAACTAGTTATTACTATTGAGCCGGCTTCATTAAATGTGATTTGCAAAGAGCAATAAATCGCGTTAGTTATAATCAAAAAAGGAGCTAAATTAGCTCCTTTTTTTACATCACTTTTTAATTGATGGCCAAACAAACCCTGTTGTATCAGACGCTTGAGAAGATGTTTCTCTTGGTGCACTTTTTGGTCTACGAATAGGCTTATTATTTATAGTGTGAATATAAAGTGCTTCCACTTTATCGCGAGCCCAAGGCGTTTTACGCAAAAACTTTAAACTCGATTTAATGCTGGGTTGATCAGTAAAACATTTAATTTTTACTTGCTCGCCAAGTGTTCTCCAGCCAAGTCGTTGTTCTAACTCAACAAGTATTTGTTCTAATGTTACCCCATGTAAAGGGTTTTTAGGTTGATTATTCATAGCCATACTACTTATTTAAACTGCATGCATTGTAGCTTAAATCAGCTTTTAGCGCTAATTCACAGTGATTGTTTTAGGAGCTGTTGGGTAAATAGCATTACCTTGCTTATCTATTTTAAGCCAAATGAGTTGGCTGTTACTGTGTTGGGGTGTTTTAGCACCACACAAAAGTGTAAAAGAGTGAACTTGTATTAATGCCCCTTCGCTATAGCGTTTGTTGTCGTACCAACAGTTAGCTTCTTCATTTACAAACTGGTTTGCATCAATAATTGAATGGGTTTTTAGCGTTGTTGCTTCACTAAGTATTGAATACGATAAGCTGCTAAAACAAAAGCATAGAATTAAAAAGTTACGCATTAGAGGCCTTTAAATAGGGAGGGTTAAAAATAATACATTAAGCTAAAAAACGTGCTAGTGTAAAGTACACAAAGTGATTTTAAGTATAAACTTAGTTATTCACAGAACAATAAAAAGGTGCACACAATGCAATTTAATCAAACAATGATCGAAGAATTCACACTATTAGCAAAGTTTCCTCGCGACAGTAAAATGCAGGGTATTAAATTACATTCAGACGCAGAGCCAAGCTTACTTAGCGCAGCGCAACGTTTATTTGAAAAAGGGATTATAGATAGCCCAGATGGCGGATATTTAACTGATCTGGGCTTAGATTTAATTGAGCACGTTACGGTTATTCATAGCGCGCTACAAAGTTAATCTAAATTAGCTTAATTTGCATCGGGTTGATTTTGCGGTGCAGCGTCATTAAATGCAGCTAATTTATTACAATGCTCGTAAATGGCTGCAATTTTTGGATAAGCGCTCATATCTACGTTAAAACGAATTGCATTAAATACTTGCGGCACTAAACAAATGTCAGCAAGTGTTGGTTGGTTACCAAAGCAGTAGTCATTATTTTCGTTTAGCATCAGTTCTATTTTTTCAAAACCCACTTCTATCCAATGTCGATACCATTTATTTTTAGCCTCGTTATCAACACCTAATTCGTTTGATAAATACTTCAGCACGCGTAAATTATTAACAGGATGAATATCGCAGGCAATGGCAAAGCTTAAATTTCTTATTTGTGCTTTTTGCCACGCAGTCCCTGTAATTAATGGCGATTGCGGATAAGTTTCATCAAGCCATTCCAGTATTGCAAGCGATTGCGCTAAAACACCATCATCGGTTTCAAGTGCAGGTAGTAACCCTTGGGGATTAGTTGCTAAGTATTCCTCCCCAAGCTGCTCCGATTTTAAAAGGTTAACAATAGCAAGTTTATGACCGATTGCTTTTAAGTTAAGCGCTATACGCACTCTATAAGCCGCTGATGAGCGAAAGTAGCTGTATAATTTCATAACTAATCCTCTGCACCTGTAAATTGTTTTTTTATAGTACGCCAGCAATCGGTGTAATTTGGTTGGCGTTCTTTACCTTCTAGTGCATATTTTGTCGGTGAAATTATATAGCGCGACTCAAACATAAAGGCCAATGTGTTTTCATATTTTTGTGGTGTAAGCTCAGTGTTTGAGGCTTTTTCAAATACGTCGGCTTCAGGTCCATGTGGCGACATACAATTGTGTAAACTTGCGCCACCAGGTACAAAACCATGCTCTTTTGCATCATACACACCTTCAATTAAGCCCATAAATTCACTCATAATATTGCGGTGATAATACGGCGGGCGAAACGTATTTTCGGCTACCATCCAACGCGGTGGAAATATCACAAAATCGACATTTGCCATACCCTCTGTACCAGAAGGAGAGGTTAGTACAGTGAATATAGAAGGATCGGGGTGATCAAAGCTCACTGTATTCATTACATTGAAACGCGATAAGTCGTATTTATAGGGCGCACTATTACCCGTCCATGCAACCACATCAAAAGGAGAGTGCTTAATTTCACAGCTAAATAAATTACCGTTAAATTTAGAAACAAGCTCAAAGTCACCCTCTTTATCTTCAAAGGCCGCTACAGGGTATTGAAAGTCTCTGTCGTTGGCATAACCGTTTGCACCAACAGGTCCTCGCTCTGCAAGCTCTAACGCATGGCCATAATTTTCACAAATATAACCACGGGCTGTATTATCAATTAAGTCAACTGAGAACTTAATTCCTCTGGGAATTACAGCAATTTCACCTGGTTTAATGCTTAACTTACCGCACTCGGTGTGAATTAATAACTCACCATGCTGAGGGACAAACAACATTTCGCCATCGGCATTGCAAAAGTAACGCCCTTGCATTGACTGATTAGCGACATATACATGAATGCCAATACCAGATTGCCCATTAGCACTGCCATTAGCAGCCATCGTTACTAACCCATCAATAAAATCAGTAGGCTGTGAAGGCATATCAATAGGATTCCAACGTAGCATTGTTGGTGGTGTTACGGCTTCAGTGATTGGGGCTGTTCTTATTAGGCCGTTATCAATTGCTTGGTAATCACCTTGCACTACAGACGGACGAAGGCGGTAAAACCAAGTGCGACGATTTGAAGCGCGAGGAGCCGTAAATGCAGTCGAACTAAATTGCTCTGTGTATAAATCGTATTTAACTTTTTGTGGGCTAAACTGTCCTATTGGCAGTGCACCGGGTAGCGCTTGTGTTTCAAATTCATTACCAAAACCGGTCATATAACTTAATTGTGTCGCCATTACTGACTCCTGTGAGAGGGGGTTGGTTTAATATTATTTTTATTTCAGTTAAGATACTCTCAAGTGAGACTAATATCAAATGTGCAACTACGCATCCGTGTAAATATTAATGAACACTAAAGTAAGCCTTATAAAGCTGGGATAACTAAAAATGAAAATTGATTTAGCAACGTTTTTACCTTATCAATTAACGAATGTAGCAACACGTGTGAGTAACGACTTTGCCAAGGTTTATCAAACTAAATACGGTTTGAATATTCCCCAGTGGCGAATACTTGCTAATTTAGCGCAGTATGGGCAAAGCAACGCAAAGGATTTATGCACACAAGCAAATATGGATAAATCGACAGTGTCGCGCGCGGTAAAAGTACTGATAGATAGAGGCTTAGTGAGAAGTGAGTTAAATGCACAAGATAAACGCGCGGCCTTACTTGTACTGAGCAAAGCAGGTCAAAGCTTATATGAGCAAATAGCACCCGATGCACTTAATTGGGAAAAACAATTACTGAGCACTTTGACTAAAGAAGAGTGCGAAGTGTTAGTGAGTATTTTCGAAAAGTTAAATAATAAATTAAAGGCATAAAAAAGCCCACCAAAGTGGGCTTTTAAAAGATGTTTTAGGTTACAGTTCTAAATTAGAAATCGTATTTAATACCTACACGAAGTTCCCAAAGTGAAGGATTAACTTCTATGCTATCTCCAGCAGGTTTATTAAAGTTATTGTAGACATATTTCCCATCAACAATATCTGCTGTCACAGCACTTTGAAGTGAAGAACCACTTTCAAGAACGCCCCAATCATCATTGAGCATGTTTCCAATGTTAGCAATAGTGAAGTAAGCTGCGCCCTTGTGGCCATCTTTAAAACCAGCAAACTCTTGTTCTACTTTTAAGTCAAAAGTAACCCACCATGCGCCATCAATGCTATTTCGGTCAAGTATCTCACCACGGCTAAGGCCTTCATTACCGATCCATTCATTAAATCCATCTAGGTCAAAATCTGGTCCGTAAGTTACTAGGCTATCATCAACGTTTGGAATGTACAGTAACTGACGAGCATTATCATTATATCCAAAAGTGAAATTATTTTCATTTTCGAATGAGTAAGAATACGGCGATGTTTTCGATGCTTGGCCAAATAAGTTAAATTTAGTGTCATAACCGTCAAATAGCTCATAGCTATAAGCTAATGACATCGTGAAGCGATGTGGAATCTCATAATTTGATGTAGCAACACCTGGGTTTTCTGAGTCAGAAACAGCAATCCCATGGTAATTAGAGAATGCCACAGAGCTAGTCATTGGATGTACGTCTTTAGACTCTGTATAAGCATATGAAAGAGATAGATCAATTCCATTATCAAACGATTTACTCATACCAAATGATAATATATGAGAGTATGCATCGTCACCATCAACGTTTGTTAACAGGAAGTCTGAACCACCATTATAAATAGGGCGTCCATCAGGTGCCGTTCCAGTTTGTTCATATGCTAAATTTTGAACAATCGCTGAGTTTCTCTTATCAGTGTATAAATAATCTACGTTAAATACATAGTTATCTTCAGTGATATAGGTACCACCTAATGAAAACTTCCACTCTGATGGAATTTCAAAATCAGGGTCAGTAACATTTACATCAGCATCTGCACCACCTAGTCCAACTGTGTCATATAAACTTTGAGGAATATCATAACCAGGTAAACCACTACCATTGAATGGTACAGCATCAGCTCCAAGAATTTGCATGTTTCTTTGATTTACTTGTACGTTGCGCACGCCATCATTAGAATAGCTGTTAGAAATCCATACATTTGGATTTCCACCTGAGTACAGGCCAATACCACCACGCAGCTCTAACTGGTCATTGTAAATCCAGTTAACGCCTAAACGAGGTTGCAATAAATCAACTCCATCGAGATTTTGACTATTTGAATAACCATAGCGGTCTTCAAAATTTTGGTTGAATGTTGGAGTATCATCACTTGTATACCAGTCATAACGAAGACCAACAGTAAATGTTACATCGTAGTCAACTAAATCAAACTTATCTTGAGCATATAATGTATTTAAAGCGTATTTAAACTCACCAGCAGCATCATCTGGATTTTGGCTTGCAGCATTACCATAGTAAACGCGTGCGACACCATTTTCAAAATCATCGATCGAACTGAAACGGTATTCACCTTGGCTATGCTGAACAAATAAGTTGAAAACATCTAATTCTTCACGTTCGTAACCAAACGAAAGTTCATGTTCTTCTAGGTAATAAGTACCGGCAAGTTTAAGCGATAAGTTATCGTAATTAAGTTTGTTTGATTGACGTGAATCATCCGGGCCAAGGTAAACAGTTACATCACCTGTGTTGATTTGAAATTCACCAAAGCCTGATGCTGCATCAATAGAGTTTTGACGATTATCAAGCTTTGAGTATCCTACACGGATTTCAGTAGAAAAATTATCAGTCCAATCAGAGTAGAATGAAGTTACATAAGACTCTAACTTTGCACCACGTTCATAGAAATGGTTAGACAGAGCTAAACTCTCTGAACCAGTGTCTGATTGTGAAATTGCAAAGCCATCATTGTAATTGTATATAAAGCTTGCTCGATGGGAATCATTAATATTCCAATCTAACTTCACTAAGATTTTTTCATCTTCAACAGGCATACTTGGGATTAAAGAACCTGGATCGTATGCATAGTTATCAATCGCTATTTGTGTTACTCGATCAATAGTCGCTTGATCTATACGACCATTTACAAAAGGTGAGTACTCAAAAATCTCTGCGCCTTCTAATTTTTCGTATGATGTAAATAGGAATAACTTATCTTCTATAAGAGGAAGACCTACATTAAAGCCATAACGTTTTTCTGAGTAATCGCCTAGATCCTGCTTATTACCTTTAATTGAATCTCCAGACATAGAGTCATTAGTGTAATCATAGAAGAAACCACCAGTAAGTTCATTTGTACCAGATTTAGTTACTGCATTGATGTTACATGATGTAAAGCCACCGTACTGAACATCAAATGGAGCAAGCTCTACTGCAACTTGAGCGATAGAATCAAAAGAAAAAGGGATTCTTTCTGTAGGGTAACCACTTGAATTTAAACCAAAGTTATCGTTCATGCGAACGCCATCAAGGGTTAGGCTGTTAAATCGAGGGTTACCACCACCACAATTAATCGCGCCAGCATTTGTTTCGTCAATGTAAATACGAGGGTCTGCTCGGATTATATCTTTTAAATCGCGATTGATGGCTGGTTTGTTTTCTAAATCACTTAATGAAAATGTTGACGCAGGGCCTGTACCACCAGATTGAGAACTAATAGGTGCACCTGTTACAACAATTTGCTCCATTTGTTCTGAACTCAAAGCAACAGTAACTGGATAGGTTTGACCTAGTGTTAAATAAATATTTTCAAGCTCAGTATCTTGAAATTTATCTGAGTCTACAATTATTTTGTATGGACCACCAACACGTAACCCTTTAGTTGAAAAGCTACCTGCTTCATTCACTGTTGTCGTTTTTGTTGAACCTGATGGGACGTGTATAACTGTAATTTTAGTGCCGGCCGCAGGACTACCATTTGGCCCTGTAATTTGACCTTTTACAGATGATGACGTTTCGTTAGCCACTGCAGCGCCACTTACACCAACACATGCTGCAATAGCAAGTGAAAGAGCTGTTTTGCGTAATTGAGTTTTCATTTAATTTTCCCGTGTAGTTATTAATTAAATTTTTATATTTTTATTTTAAAATTTTTCAAAAT